>JAEWAG010000298.1 GCA_023391775.1 Pseudomonadota bacterium
GATCCGCCGCACGCAGCACCACCAGCACGTCGCCGGGCTGCACGCGGTCGCCCTCCATCACCCGGCGTTCCAGCACCAGCCCGGAGATCTCCGAACCCACCTGCACCCGCGACAGCGCCGCGACCCGGCCGGTGGCCACCACGTTCTGTACCAGCGGTGCCGCGCCTATCTGGTAGCCGGGCAGGGCAGGCCCACGCCAACGCATGACCAGCAGTACGAGCACCAGCAGCGCCGCCACGAGGGCGACGGCGATCATCCATTTACGCCGCACGGGGGATAGGGGCATGGCGCTACCCGCAAGGAAAGGCGGTATCTTCCCCTGCGCCGCGTGAGCGCCACAATGACGCCGGCATGTCATTGCAGGGACGCTCCGTCCCGCCAATGGATGCCGGACGCCACACTCGCATCGACCCGGGAGCTGCAATGCAACGACGCGACTTCATCGGCGGCCTGCTGGCCGCATCGGTGCTGCCACTGGCCGGGGCGAAGCCTGCGCGGGCATCCGGTTCCGGCGCCGCACGCCTGCTGGCGCCGGCGCTGCGCCCGGGCGACACCGTGGGCCTGGTCAGCCCGTCCTCGGCCACCAGCGACAGCTTCAACCTGCAGCTGGCGGCGGAGGTGATGGAAGCGCTGGGCCTGAAGGTCCGCGCCGGCGCCCATTACGCGCGCCGCCACGGCCACCTGGCGGGCACCGACGCCGAGCGCGCCGCCGACATCAACGCCATGTTCGCCGACCCGCAGGTGCGGGCCGTGGTCTGCACCCGCGGTGGTTCCGGTGCGGCACGCCTGCTGCCCCTGCTCGATTACGGCCTGATCGCCCGCAATCCCAAGATCCTGCTGGGCTACTCGGACATCACCGCGCTGCACTGCGCGATCCACGCGCGTACCGGCCTGGTGACCTTCCATGGCCCGATCGGTTCCGGCAGCTGGCCCCGCTTCAACGTCGACCAGTTCCGCCGCCTGTTCTTCGAGCGCCAGCTGCTGGAGTACCGCAATCCGGTGGCCGACGAGGACGAGCTGGTGCCGCGCGCCAACCGCACCCTCACCCTGCGCAGCGGCAAGGCCCGGGGCAGGCTGGTCGGTGGCAACCTGTCGGTGCTGGTGGCGCTGGCCGGCTCGCCCTACCTGCCGGCATTCGACGGCGCGATCCTGTTCCTGGAGGACGTGGGCGAGGCCCCGTACCGGGTGGACCGCATGCTCACCACGCTCAAACTGTCCGGCGCGCTGGACCGGATCGCCGGTTTCATCTTCGGCCACTGCACCGACTGCGACCCCGGCGACGGCTACGGCTCGCTGACCCTGGAGCAGATCCTGGACGAGCACATCCTCCCGCTGGGCATCCCGGCCTACCGCGGCGCCCAGATCGGGCACATCCGCGAGCAGTTCATCGTGCCGGTGGGCGGGCAGGTGGAGATGGACGCCGACGCCGGCACCTTCCGCCTGCTGGCACCGGTGCTGGGCGACTGAACCGCGCCGCGCCGTCGCCGGCGCAGGCTTGACCTTCCCATCGTGGGAAGGTCCACCATGTCGCCATGGATACCCCCAACGCTTCTGCCTTCCCCTCCACGGGCGGGGCCATGAACCGGATGCGGCTGCCTGTGGAAGGCATGAGCTGCGCGTCCTGCGCGGGCCGGGTCGAGCGCGCGCTGGCGGCACTGCCAGGCGTCGGGACGGCCAGCGTCAACGCGGTCACCGCCAGCGCCGAGGTACAGGGCGTGACGCTGCCGCCCATCGCCATGCTGATCGACGCGGTCGAGAAAGCCGGCTTCCGCGTGCCCTCGGACCAGGCCGAGTTGCCCATCGAGGGCATGCATTGCGGGTCCTGCGTAGGCCGGGTGGAACGGGCGCTGGCGGCCGTGCCCGGCGTGATCGAGGCATCGGTCAACCTGGCCACCGAACGGGCGCGGGTGCGTACCGCCGGCCCCGCCGATCCGGCGGTGCTGGCCCAGGCCGTGCACAAGGCCGGGTACCGCATCGCCGCTGCCGAAGCGCCAGCCCCTGCGCCTGGAGCGGCGCCTGACCCGCGTGCCGGGTCCAGGGCCTCCGATGCCGCGGCCAGTCCGCCGTTGTCCACCGAGGCACGCCACCTGGCCATCGCCATCGTGCTGGCCGCACCGCTGGTCCTGCCCATGGCCGGCATGCCTTTCGACAGGCACTGGATGCTGCCGGGCTGGATCCAGCTGCTGCTGGCCACGCCGCTGCAGTTCTGGCTGGGCGCGCGGTTCTACCGCGCAGGCTGGGGCGCGTTGCGCGCCGGTACCGGCAACATGGACCTGCTGGTCGCCCTTGGCACCACCACGGCCTACGGACTGAGCCTGTTCCATCTGCTGCGCGAGGGTGCGCATGCTGCGCTGTATTTCGAAGCCTCGGCCGCCATCATCACCCTGGTGCTGCTGGGCAAGTTCCTGGAGGGCAGGGCGAAGCGCCAGACCACCGTCGCGATCCGCGCGCTGCAGGCGCTGCGTCCGTCCACCGCGCGCCTGCGCACGGCGCAGGGTGAGGCCGAGGTGCCGGTGGACCGGGTCCAGGTCGGCGACCTGGTGGTCGTGCGCCCCGGCGAACGTTTCCCGGTGGACGGAATCGTCATGGAAGGCCGCACCCATGCCGACGAATCCCTGGTCACCGGCGAGTCGTTGCCGGTGGCCAAGGACGTGGGCGACCGCATCACCGCCGGCGCGGTCAACGCCGACGGCGTGGTCGCCGTGCAGACGGCGGCGGTCGGGGCCGAGACCGCCATTGCCCGGATCGTCCGCCTGGTGGAGGACGCCCAGGCGGTCAAGGCGCCGATCCAGCGCACGGTGGACCGGGTCAGCGCCGTGTTCGTGCCGGTGATCCTGGTGCTGGCCGTGCTGACCCTGCTGGGCTGGGGCCTGTCCACCGGCGACTGGGACCGCGCCATCCTCAACGCGGTGGCGGTACTTGTGATCGCCTGCCCCTGTGCGCTGGGCCTGGCCACCCCCACCGCGATCATGGCCGGCACGGGGGTGGCGGCGCGGGCCGGCATCCTGGTCAAGGATGCGCACGCGCTGGAGGTTGCCCGCTCGATCCGGGTGGTTGCGTTCGACAAGACCGGCACGCTGACCCGCGGCGAGCCGCGCCTGGTCGAAGCGATCGCCACCGGGGGTGATCGCGATGGCCTGCTGGCGCTGGCAACGGCCTTACAGCAGCACAGTGCGCATCCACTGGCGCTGGCGGTACTGCGCGAGAACGTGCAGGCCACGCCCGCCAACGCGCTGCAGGCGCTGCCCGGACGCGGCGTACGGGGCCGGGTCGATGGACGGCCCGCCTGGATCGGCAACCTGGCGCTGATGCACGAGGTCGGTGCGGGCGTGGACGCGCTGCTGGAGCCGGCGGCCCGGCTGGAAGCCAGCGGGCACACCCTGTCCTGGCTTGCGGTGGAGGAGGGTGGGACCCCGCGTCTGCGCGGCCTGCTGGCTTTCCGCGACGAGCCCCGGCCGGGCGCCCGGCACGCGGTCCGGCGTCTGCAGTCGATGGGCGTGCGCACGGTCATGCTGTCCGGCGACAACCGCGGCGCCGCCGGCGCGGTGGCCGAGGCCCTGGGGATCGACGAGGTGCAGGCCGAGGTCCGGCCGGAGCAGAAGGTGGCGGCCATCGAGCGGCTGAAGGCCGGTGGCGTGGTGGCGATGGTCGGCGACGGGATCAACGACGCCCCCGCGCTGGCGGCCGCCGACGTCGGCATCGCCATGGGCTCGGGCACCGATGTGGCCATGCATGCGGCGGCGATCACCCTCATGCGCACCGAGCCGCAGCTGGTGGCCGATGCGATCGATATCTCCCGGCGCACGACCCGCAAGATCCACCAGAACCTGTTCTGGGCGTTCGGCTACAACGTCATCGGCATTCCGCTGGCCGCCGCCGGCCTGCTCAGTCCGGCCCTGGCCGGTGCGGCGATGGCCTTCTCCTCGGTCAGCGTGCTGGCCAACACCCTGCTGCTGCGCAACTGGCAAACGGGGGAGGGCGTCGATGATGGGCGCTGAAGCGGACGGCGCGGACGCAACCGATGAGGTCCTGCTGACGATCGGCGAGGCCGCCGCGCGCTCGGGCGTGACGGCGAAGATGATCCGGCACTACGAGCACACCGGGCTGGTACCGGCACCGACGCGCACCGCCGCCGGCTACCGCCTCTACACCCGGGCCGACGTGCACCGGCTGCGCTTCATCCGGCGGGCGCGGGCACTCGGGTTCGGCATGAAGCAGGTCGGCCTGCTGCTGGCGTTGTGGTCCGACCGCAGCCGCGCCAGCGCCGATGTCAGGCGGCTGGCCCTGCAGCACGCGGCCGACCTGGGGGAGCGCATCGCCCAGATGCAGGCCATGCAGCGCACCCTCGAGTCACTGGCACGGCGCTGCCATGGCGACCAGCGCCCGGAATGCCCGATCCTGGAAGACCTCGAGCACGGGACTGGAATCCGGGGCGACTAGACCGCGCCTGCCGCCTCGGGAACGCGGCGACTTTCCCCGCGCAGGCGGAGCGGCACCTGTCATGCGGCCATCGCCGCCACGCCAGTCACGCCTGCGCCACACTTGCCGGGAGTTCACACCTCCCGGCGCACCCTGTCACCGTACTGCCGAGGAGGAAAGTCCCATGGCGACCGGATGGGCCGGCGACAACGCCGTCAACGAACAGATCGACGCGACCATCAAGGACGCGGTCGAGCGCGCACGGGCGCGCCTTCCCTCCGGGCCGGGCCTGGAGCGCTGCGAGGAGTGCGACGCGCCGATCCCCGAAGCCCGCCGCCGCGCCATACCGGGCGGGCGCCTGTGCGTGGCCTGCCAGGCCGCTCACGACGAGGAGGCCGGCTTCGCCGGTTACAACCGCCGCGGCAGCAAGGACAGCCAGCTGCGCTGAAC
>JAEWAG010000071.1 GCA_023391775.1 Pseudomonadota bacterium
GGCGTGTCGCGCTTGATGTTCATGGCCTGGTCAAGGCTGGAGCGCAGGCCCGAAACCACGACGGTATCAAGGGTGGTGGCGTCGTCCTGGTTCTGGGCGAAGGCCGGGTTGATGACGATCATGCCGCCGACGATGGTGAACATCGCCGTCGAGCGGAGCTTCTTCAGCTTGTGGTTCATGGAATTGGTCCTCAGCACTGGAAAGTGACAGCTGTCGGCGTGCGCTGGTGCGTGCCTGGCCGTAGACCGGCCTGGGCCACGCCGATAGACAGCGCTGGACATCGGGAACACGTGTACATCCTGCTTACCCTCCCCTCTCTCTGTTTCGAATGGTGGATCCTTCCGCCTTGGCATTTCGCAGGGGCGTCACCTGCGCGTGACCCTGGAACCGTGTGGCCCAGGGCGCGCCGGCATGAACCTTCCTGCCGGCAAAACCGAATGGAGTGGTGCTACCCGCTTTGGCATGGCGTCGACTGTTAAGAAACTGAGAATCAGATGTAACAGTTAGCGGTACCAGTTAAATCGGGGCGAAGGGATAACACGCTGTTTCCCGGGGTGTCTACCGTGCGGCGCAACACTTTTTTTACGGTTGCGGCAGGAACATTCACGCCGTTCAAACGACCCCGGGATGACACCGCAGGTCATTTTCCTGGGACGTCCGTCGCCCGCTTTCGCTGAATAGGCCGGGCCATTTCACAACGCCATTACAATCAAGAAATTGCGCAGGAGCAGCAGCGTCTCCTGCGCCATCCCGTACGGTACGGTCAGGCCATGCCGGTTCGAGAGCGACGCGTGGCGGGGAACTCGCGCGGGACGACAGCGAAGGACATTTTTGTTGTGCATCGCACAATGAGTCTCCGCAGTGCTGGAACACGGCCACGCGACCGCGAAACGGAAATCGTCACCGCGGGGGAGGCGCTTGCCGGCCGCCCCGCCCCTGGCTTTCCCATCAACCGCCTCAGCCGAGGAAGGGGAATACAAGTCGCAACAGCGAGCGCACGGCGCCCTCGGCGCTGCCGGCCACCGCCTTCGCGCCGAGGCTGTTGATCGCGTTGCGCACGTCCTGCCAGCGGATGCTGTCCACGTCCCTGCGCAGCAGGTCGGCCAGCTCCTGGGAGGCGGGGGCCAGCGCGCGCAGCGCTTCGATCGCCGCGACCGAATCCGGCTGCAGGAAGCCACTGCGCTCGGCGAGCGCGACCAGGGTGTCGAAGCGGACCGCCAGCACGTCGCGGTTGCGTTCGTAGACCGGCAGCCCGCCCGCATCGAGGATCGCCTGCTCGAACTGCTGGCGGTCGTCCGGGTGTTCGATGCGCACCGCGAGGAAACCTTCCTTGCGGCTGCGTTCGCTCACATGACGGCTCCCCGACTGCAGGTTGGCCTCGGTGAGCACGTGTCCGAGGATCCGGCGCAGGGCCTGGTCGGCCGGCTCGGCCACCAGCTGGCGCCAGCGCGCGTAACCGTCGCGGCGCAGCGCGCGCAGCCGCGCGGGGGTGACCCGCAGCTGCGCGGCGGCGGCGTGGTTGCTGCTGCCGCGATCGATCGCGCCGTCGCGCTCCAGCAGCACGAACACCAGCAGTTCCAGGTCGCGCTTGCTCAGCGCGCCGAAGCCCTGCAGCTGGGTCTGGCGCAGGAATTCCGCGGCAAAGCCGGCCGGGTCTTTGAGTTCGAGCTGCTGCATGGGATTCCTCCTGCGGTGCCGCAGTATCGGCACGTGCCGTCGCACGGGCTGTGACCCGTTGCCCCGCCGGCCGTCCGGCGGCAACGCTTCAGGATGGCATGAAGCCGGCGGCGGGACCGGCGGGCATCGCGGCCGGACGCGGGCCTGTGGCATCGTGTGCCGTCCGCCGCCGGGCGGGTCACGCCACGCGCAATCCACCTGAGGAGGGAACATGCTGGAGTCCGGACTTACCCGTCGCCACCTGCTGGCCGCCTTGGCCGGAGCCGGCCGGGGCGCCGCCCTGCCCGCCACCGCCCGCGCCGACGCGCGCCCGGCTTCGTCGCAGGCCGGCGGCGGCAAGGCGGCGCGTCGCCCCGACTCGATCGGCGTCGCCCTGGTCGGCCTCGGCGACTACGCCAGCCACCTGCTGGCCCCCGGCCTGCAGCTGACCCGCAACTGCCACCTGGCCGGCATCGTCACCGGCTCGCCGGAGAAGGTGCCGGAGTGGCAGCAGAAGTACGGCATCGCCGATCGCAACGTCTACAACTACGAGGACTTCGACCGGATCGCCGACAACCCGGAGATCCAGGCGGTATACATCGTGACTCCCAACGACCTGCACCTGCCGCTGACCCGGCGCGCCGCCGCCGCCGGCAAGCACGTGTGGTGCGAGAAGCCGATGGCGATGAACGCCGCCGAAGGCCAGGCGATGATCGACGCCTGCCGCGACAACAACGTGCAGCTGGCCATCGGCTACCGCATGCAGCACGAGCCCAGCACCCTGCGCCTGCGCAGGATGGCCGAGGAGCTGCCATACGGCCGCATCCTCGAGGTCCGCGCCGATGCCGGCTTCCACGCCTACGACGACGTCGATCCGGCCAACCGGCCCTGGCGCCTGCTGGCCCGGCATGGCGGCGGCGCGATGTACGACATGGGCGTGTACGCGCTGCAGGGCGCGCGCTACATCACCGGCAAGGAGCCGGTGGCGGTGACCGCGCGCAGCGAGACCCACCGGCCGGCGCTGTTCGACGAGGTCGACGAGACCATGTACTTCACCCTCGAGTTCGAGGATGGCCTGGTGGCCGAGTGCTCGACCAGCTTCGGCAAGAACATGAACATCCTGCGTGCCGACTGCGAGCGCGGCTGGTACGAGGTCGAGCCGTTCCAGGCCTACAACGGCATCGCCGGCCGCACCAGCGACGGGCAGACCTTCTCCGACGGGGTGCCGCACCAGCAGGCGCACCAGATGGACCAGGATGCGCTGGCGATCCTGGAAAAGCGCCCGCCGCGCGTGCCCGGCGAGGAAGGCCTGCGCGACATGCGCGTGGTCGATGCGGTGTATGCGTCCGCGCGCGATGGTGGGCGTCGCATCGAGCTGTGACCGGCCGGCGCGGTTAATCCGCGCTTCACCGCGCAGCTCCTAGCGTGCCTGCCTGTCTTCAAGGCACCCGGAGCGACGCATGGGCCGACATTCCGCACGTCTGACCGCCCTGCTGCTGGCCACCGCCAGCGGCGGGGCGCTGTCCCAGGCCGCCACGCTTCCCCTGCCACCGCCGGAGCCGGCGCCCAGCACCGCGCCGATGCAGCGTCAGAGCGGGATGGCCGTCATCGAGGGGCAGCATGACGAGCGCACCGTGGTGCGCTCGTTCGAGCCCGACAGCGTGGTCGGGCAGTACCGCATCGACTTCGAGGCGATGGACGTCGATGGCGATGGCGTGATCAACCGCGCCGAGGCCGCCGCCAACCCGACCCTGGAGGCCGAATTCCGCGCGGTCGATGCCAACGGCGACGGGCGCCTGGACCGGGAAGAGCTGTCCGGCTGGATCCGCTGAGGCGGCTCAGACCCCGGCGGCGTGCCGCCACAGCGCCCGCTGCAGCGGGGGCAGGCGCCCGGCCAGGCCCAGCAGCGGCCCGCGCAGCAGCGTGGGCACCGGGTGGGCATTGGAGAACGCCAGGTTGATCGCCTCGAAGGCGTAGGCCGACACCGTGTTGTCGCTCAGCCGGCGCCGTTCCCAGCGCTGCAGACGGTGCGGCGCCGCCCAGTCGCTGCCGCGACGCGACGCGGCGGCCACCTCCGCTTCCAGCGCAGCCACGTCGCGCAGGCCGAGGTTCACGCCCTGCCCGGCCAGCGGATGCACCACGTGCGCCGC
>JAEWAG010000420.1 GCA_023391775.1 Pseudomonadota bacterium
TACTTTTCTTTGCACAAGCAAAGAAAAGTGACTCGCCGAAGCCGCGCAGCGGCGGGCGAAAGCCTTTGTCTGCCGTCTGACAGACGTTCGCAGGAAGGGTGCGGCCTGTCCCGGTCTGTTGCACGCAAGCGCAGGCATAGAAGGACCCAGCTGCCGAGACCCGGAGCATTTCGTCTTCAGCATCCTGCAACGCGTCTCCCCCGACATGCCGATGGAGGAGGTGGTGCAGGTCGAGAACACCTGGAAGGAGCGCCTGCAGACGCGGGCCCCCTACGGTCTGAACCGGAACTAGGCGCGCGCCTGGCCGGTCGCGATCTCATAGCGGTTGCGCCCGGCGCGCTTGGCCGCGTACAGCGCCGCGTCGGCGCGCTGCAGCAGGGTCATCGCGTCGGTGGGGCCGTCGGTGCAGGCGATGCCGATGCTGGTGGACACCGGGATGTCGGCGCCGCCGGCCCGCACCGGTTCGGCCATGCTGGCGATGATCCGGTCCGCCAGGGCCTGGGCCACGCCGGGGGCCAGGTCTTCCAGCAGGATGATGAACTCGTCGCCGCCGACGCGCGCGACCAGGTCGGTCTCGCGCGCGGTGTCGCGCAGGCGCCGGGCGAAGGCGCGCAGCACCGCGTCGCCGCAGGCGTGGCCGTGGCGGTCGTTGACCTGCTTGAAGTTGTCCACGTCCAGGGCCATCAGCGCCAGCGGTATGCCGTGGCGGTGGAGGCGGGCCAGGGCGAGGGCGAGGCGCTCCTCGAACTGGCGGCGGTTGGCCAGGTCGGTCAGGGCGTCGACCCGGCTCTGCCGCTCCAGCTCGCGCCGGCTCTCGGCCAGCTCCTGCTCGGCGGCCACGCGCTGGTCGATGTTGCGCGCCACCACGATCAGCTCGGGCGAGGTGCCGTCGCGGATGCCGCGCGAGACCGCCTCGATCCACACGTAGTGGCCGTTGCGGTGGCGCAGGCGGTAGACGTCGGTGCTGGGCTCGCCGGTGGCCAGGGCGGTGGCCAGGGCCTGCTGCTGGCGCTCCAGGTCGTCGGGGTGGATGAAGTCCCAGTGCGTGCCCATCAGCTCGTGCGTGCTCCAGCCCAGCATCTCGGTGGCCGCCGGGGAGACGTACACCCGGTCGCCATCGCTGCGGATGCGGATGATGGCGTCGTGCGAGTTGTCCGCCAGCAGGCGGTACAGGGCCTCGCTCTCGCGCAGGCGGGTGGCGAGGCGGTCGCGCTCGGCCATGGTCAGGCACACGGGTATGGTCATCACGCAGGCGCCGGCGATGTACAGCTGCAGCAGGGCGGTGCGCGCGGCGTGGTCCAGGCCCGGTTCCAGCAGCGGCCCGTAACCGTGCGAGGTGGCGAGGGCGGCCACCAGGGCCATGGTGATCACGCCCAGGCCGACCCCGGCAAAGCGGTGCCGCACCGCGGCCAGCAGCAGCGCCGGGTAGGTCAGGAACAGCAGCGGGTACGGGGTGAGGAAGGCGGCGCCGGTGGTCATCGCCACCAGGGCCAGCGCGCCGGCCAGGGCCCAGCGCCGCCCGGGGGCGATGAACAGGCCGACGCCTTCGCGCTGGGCGACCAGGGTCATGGTCGCCACCACCACCATGCCCACCACATGCGCGGCGAACCAGCCGCCGGCCGCGGTCAGGAACCCGAAGCCGAGGCAGGTGTGGACCAGCGCCGCCGCCAGCAGGCCGGAGAGGGTGCAGGCCAGCACGGTCGCGCCGGCGGCGATGCCGCCCAGTCGCAGCCAGCTGCTGGGGTCGCGGGTATCGGGCACCCGCCAGCGCACGATGCCGGCCACCACCATCACCTCGACCAGGTTCCAGGTGGTGAAGGCCAGCACGAACAGGGGCCGGTCGCCGGTAAGCGCACGGGCCGCCAGCTCGGCCAGGAACCCCACCAGCAGGTAGCCGGGCCAGCGCCGGGTGGAACGCGACAGCAACCAGCCAACCAGGATGCCGTTGCCGACCCACACCGGGGCGATCTCGGTCGGGCTGCGGCCGATGGACAGGGCCAGCCATGCGCTGGCGCCCACCAGCACTGCCAGCAGGCTGCGGTCGGCCCAGTAGGTTCTTGGCAGTTTCAGGCGGTGGCTCATGCGGTGGCCTGCGCGGCGATGGGCCACTTTAGGGGGTTGTCCCGCCAAGGAATTGCAAAAGGCGTGCGGCGCTGGCCGATCAGTCCCCGGGCGGGGCCAGGCACACGTCCACCTGGTCCAGCCGCCAGTGCACGCGGCGCACCAGCTCGCGGATCTCGCCGACCTGCGCGGTGCTCAGCTCCCGGTTGTGCAGCAGGACCACCCCGGACAGGTGGAAGCCCTCCTCGTGCAGGCGCACCGCGCAGCCTTCCACCCAGGGCAGGGCGGCGATGGCCTCGCGCAGGCGTGCGGGGAGGGAATCGGGCTCGCTGCGGTCCAGCTTCTGCGGGTGTGCGTCGTGCAGGTCGCGCACGGCCGCGCGCAGGTTGCTGGTGCCGTCGTGCAGGATGCTGGCGGCGATCGCCAGCGCTGCCGCCGCGTCGGCCCACCACCAGCCCATGCCGATGCCGGCGATGCCGAGGATGCCGGCGGCGGCGGTCTGCCAGTCGGCCTTGCTCACGTCCGCGTCGGTATGCAGCGGCTTGAGCGAGAGCTTCCGCGCCAGCTGCATCTTCTTCCGGCCGAGGATCACCGGCGGCATCACCGACAGTGCCAGCGCCGCCATCATCAGCCAGCCCTGCCACACCACGTGCCCGCCGATCACCACCGCGCCGACCACCGGGCGGGTGGCGGTGAGCAGGGTATGCAGGCCCTCGTACACCAGGGCCAGGCCGACGCCGGTCAGGGCCACCGCGGAGATCAGGAAGTTGACGTCGAAGGCGCGCTCGCGCCCGGCGATGTATTCGCCATCCACGCCCTTGCGGCGGAAGCGGCTTGCGACCAGGAACGCGGCCGACGGTATCAGGCTCAGCACGTCCTCCACCAGCGCGGTCTTCATCGCCTGCGAGCCGCCCATGACCAGGTACATCATGGTGGCGACCAGGCCCATCCACAGCAGGGTCCAGGCGCACAGGCGCTCGGCCTGGCGCAGGGCCTGCTGCTGGTCCGCGGGCAGCTCGCGCGGGGGCGGGCGCAGGTGGCCGGCGCTCATCGCGAATCCTCCCGGTCCACCAGGAAGGTGTCGAAGGCCAGGTGCCACTCGGACTGTCCCGGCGGCAGGGCGACGTGGCGCTCCGGCATCGGCCCGTGCGGCGACGCACGCAGGGCCAGCGGGCGCGACCAGCCGACCATGCCCTTCCACGGCGAATCCGGCCGGTGGCCGCCGATCACCGCGTGCAGGCGCGCGCGCTCCAGTTCGCGCATCAGGGTGTCGTGCCCGCCGGGCACCCACACCAGCTGATAGCCGTGTGCGGCGGCGAAGCGTTCCAGCAGTTCGGCTTCCGGCCCGGTGACGCTGCCATCGCGGTCCACCCGCACCCACGGCGGATCCTCGCTGACGCCCACGCGCATGCCGGACTGCACCGCCTGGTCGGTCAGGCCGTCGGCATCGCGCGGGTAGCGTCCGCAGGCGCTGGCGGCAACGGCGATCGACAGGGCACACAGGGCGGGGGCGAGGAGGCTGCGCATGACCGGCCTTATGGGCGCTGGCCGGTGAAATCCCCGTCAGTTCGCAAAGGCCCGGTCCCGACATCGCGCGCACGTGGCCGTTGCCATGCTGCGGGCGACGATGGAGGCGCGCATGCACCTGGTCCAGCTGTTCCTGCCGCTGTATGACAACGACGGCCATCCCTTCCCGAAGGCGCGGTTCGACGAGGTGCGCGCCGGGCTGGCCACGCGCTTCGGCGGGGTGACCGCCTTCGTGCGCTCGCCGGCGGTCGGCCTGTGGGAGGATGACGGTGGCCACGTGCAGCGCGACGAGGTGGTGCTGCTGGAGGTGATGGCCGACGCGGTCGACCACGGCTGGTGGGCCGCCTTCCGCAAGGATCTGGAACAGCGCTTCCGCCAGGACGAGGTGCTTATCCGCGCCACCGCGGTCGAGCGCCTGTAGTCCGCCGCCCACCTTCCTGCCCGAGGAACCGACGATGCCTGCCTTTGCCTCCCGTTACCTGGAAACCGAACCGGCCCGTGCAGACGTGGATGCGCGCGAAGGGCCGGTACTGCTCGAGTTCGGCGCGCCGTGGTGCGGCTACTGCCAGGCCGCGCAGCCGTTGATCGAGGCCTTCGTCGGCGAGCATCCGCAGCTGCCACACCTGAAGATCGAGGACGGGCGCGGCAAGCCGCTGGGCCGCTCGCTGCGGGTCAAGTTGTGGCCGACCCTGGTGCTGCTGCACGGCGGCCAGGAGCTGGCGCGGGTGGTACGCCCGGCCTCGGAGGCGGACCTGCAGCCGCTGCGCGCGGCCATGATCGGGGGCTGATCGCAGACCTCAGGAGGGCCGTCCCCGGGTCGGTCGCCGGGGGTGCCGGATGGCGCCGTCGGGGCACTCTGCCGCCCGGCTGGGGGGGCGAGCGGCGGCCACGGCATTGCCTTCACATCGATCGGGCATAGTGGCGCCCATCACGGATTCCGCGCGTGGCGCGGCGAGGCAACACTCATGCAGGACGGCCCCGGCCGCAGTGGCAGTACCCGCGTTTCCACCGGCAATTCCGGGCTCGACGACATACTCGGCGGCGGCCTGGATCCGGACCGGCTCTACCTCTACGAAGGACGTCCCGGCGCTGGCAAGACCACGCTGGCGCTGGAGTTCCTGCTGGAGGGCGCACGCTGCGGGGAGCGGGTGCTTTACATCACCCTTTCCGAAAGCCGGCGCGAGCTGCAGCTGGTGGCCGAGCGCCACGGCTGGGACCTGGCCGGGGTGGAGATCATCGAGATGGTCCCCTCCGAGGACATGCTCGAGCAGGAGCAGGAGATCACCCTGCTGCACCCGGCCGAGCTGGAGCTGGGCCGCACCACGCGCCTGATCCTTGAGCGGGTGGAGGCGGTCAACCCCACCCGCGTGGTGATCGACAGCCTGTCCGAGCTGCGCCTGCTGGCGCAGAACTCGCTGCGCTACCGCCGCCAGGTGCTGGCGCTCAAGCAGTTCTTCGCCAACCGCAACTGCACCGTGGTGCTGCTGGACGACACCACCTCCCACGAGGGCGACCTGCAGCTGCACTCCATCTGCCACGGCGTGGTGCTGCTGGAGCAGCTGGTGATCGACTACGGCGCCGAGCGCCGCCGCCTGCGGGTGATCAAGATGCGCGGCATGGCCTTCCGCGGCGGCTACCACGACATGAAGATCGTGCGCGGCGGGATCGAGATCTACCCGCGCCTGGTGGCCTCCGAACACCACACCGAGTTCACCGGCGACTTGACCTCCAGCGGCATTGCGGCGCTGGACAAACTGCTGGGCGGCGGCCTGGAGCGCGGCACCAACGCGCTGCTGGTCGGCGCCGCCGGCGTGGGCAAGTCCTCCTTGGCGCTGACCTCCGCGATGGCCGCCGCCGCCCGCGGGGAGCGCAGCGCCCTGTTCGCCTTCGACGAGGGACGGGGCACCATCCTGGCCCGGTCACGGGCATTGGGCCTGCGGCTGGGCCCGGCGATGGACGAGGGCCTGGTCCTGTTCCAGCAGATCGATCCGGCGGAAATGTCGCCGGGCGAGTTCGCTTCCATCGTCCGCCGCCGGGTGGAGCAGGACGGCGCGCGGCTGGTGGTGATCGACAGCCTCAACGGCTACCTCAACGCGATGCCGGACGGCCGTTTCCTGATCCTGCAGATGCACGAGCTGCTGAACTACCTGGCGCAGCAGGGCGTGGTCACCCTGCTGGTGCTGGCCCAGCATGGCATGACCGGGCCGGCGGAGACGCCGCTGGATATCAGCTACCTCAGCGATGCGGTGCTGATGCTGCGCTACTTCGAGCACGCCGGCATGGTGCGGCGCGCGATGTCGGTGGTGAAGAAGCGCAGCGGCTACCACGAGCAGACCATGCGCGAGTTCCAGCTCGGCCCGCAGGGGCTGGTCATGGGACCGCCGCTGTCGGACTTCAGCGGCGTGCTGGCCGGCACGCCGGTCTATACCGGCAATGGAACGCCGTTGCTGCCGGAAAGCCTGCGCGGTGGAGACTGATTCGCCGGTCCTGGTGTATGCGCCTACCGGGCGTGATGCCGCCGCCGCCGCGGAACTGCTGCAGCGGGCGGGCATCGCCGTGCAGGTGTGCGCGGACTACGCGGCGCTGCTGGCCGGGCTCGACGGCGCGGCCGCGGTGTTCCTGGCCGAGGAAGGCCTGGTCGGCCAGCCGCCGGAGCCGCTGACCCGCTGGATCCGGCAGCAGCCGGCCTGGTCCGACCTGCCGTTCGTGATGCTCACCAGCCGCGGGCAGCGTCCGCAGGTGGAGGCGTGGCGCCAGGGCCAGGTGGAACGGCTGGGCAACGTCTCCCTGCTGGAGCGGCCGGTGCAGCCGCTCACCCTGGTCAGCGTGGTGCGCTCGGCGCTGCGCGCGCGCGCCCGCCAGCAGGAGGTGCGCACGCTGCTGGAGGCGCGCGAGGCCGCCGCGGCGGAGCTGGAGGCACAGGTGCTCAAGCGCACCGGGCAGCTGCGCCGGGCCAACGAGCGCCTGCAGGACGAAATGGAACAGCGCGCTCTGATCGAGGACTCACTGCGCCATGCGCAGAAGATGGAGGCGCTGGGCCAGCTGACCGGTGGCGTGGCGCACGACTTCAACAACCTGCTGATGGTGATCACCGCCGGCCTGGAGATGCTGGAGCGCAACCCGGACCCGGCGCGACGCGAGCGCTTCATGTCGGCCATGCACCAGGCCGCCGGCCGCGGCGCGGCGCTGACCCGGCAGCTGCTGACCTTCGCCCGCCGCCATGCGGTGCATGCCGAGACCGCCACCGTGCAGTCCCTGCTGGGCAACATGGGTGAGCTGCTGGACCGCGGCGTGCGCGGCGACGTGGAGGTGGACATCCGCCTGCCGCAGGAGCTGTGGCCGGTGCACGTGGATCCGGGCGAGTTCGAGATCGCGATCCTCAACCTGGCGGTCAACGCGCGCGACGCGATGAACAGCGCCGGACGCATCACCATCCGCGCCCGCAACGAGGTCGAGCAGGTCGACGGCCAGGCGCGGGAGATGGTGCGCCTGGTGGTGGAGGACACCGGCGCGGGCATGAGCGAGGCGCTGCAGGCCCGTGTGTTCGAGCCGTTCTTCACCACCAAGGACGTAGGCAAGGGCTCGGGCCTGGGCCTGGCCCAGGTCTACGGGTTCGCCAAGCAGTCCGGCGGTCGCGTGGAGATGGATTCGGTGGTCGGTCAGGGCCCGGCCATCATCCAGTGGCTGCCGCGCTCGCCGCATCCGCTGCCGTCCCGGCCCGCGCCGGTGCAGGCGGCCGAGGAACCGGTCGACGCGCCGGGCCACTGCGTGCTGCTGGAGGAGGACGACGTGGAGGTCGCCACCCTGGTGCAGGAGATGCTGCGTTCGATCGGCTGCGACGTAGTCCATGCGATGAGCGCGCGCGCCGCGCTGGGCGCGCTGGCCAACGGCCGCCACGTCGACCTGGTGTTCTCCGACGTGATGATGCCCGGCGGCACCAGCGGCATCGAACTGGCGCGCGAGGTGCGGCGGCGCCGGCCGGACCTGCCGATCCTGCTCACCAGCGGTTATGCCGACCCTGTGGGTTCGCAGGCGCAGGCGCTGGACATCCCCGTGCTGCGCAAGCCCTACGTGCTGGATGAGCTGCGCCAGGCCGTGCGCCAGCAGCTGGGCACCGCGCGCGGGCATTGATGCCCGGCGCGGGGCGGGCGCGCGGTCCGGCATCATGTGCGGATGCAGCCGTCCCACACCGCCCCTGCGCTGACCCGCGCCGACGTTGCCCGCAAGGCCTGGCCGATCATCCTGGCCAATGCCTCGGTGCCGTTGTTGGGGCTGGTGGACACCGCGGTGATCGGCCACTACGGCAGCACCACCGACCTGGGCGCGCTTGCCCTGGGCGCTCTGCTGTTCAACTTCATCTACTGGAGCTTCGGCTTCCTGCGCATGTCCACCACCGGCTTCGTTGCCCAGGCCGATGGCGCGGGGGACGCGGCCGAAGTGCGCGCGGCGCTGGCGCGGCCGCTGCTGATGGGCCTGGCCCTGGGCGTGTGCATCTGGC
>JAEWAG010000011.1 GCA_023391775.1 Pseudomonadota bacterium
GCCGCGGATGCGAGGGCTCCCGTCCGGGGCACGCCGTGAACCCGTCCATGGGGGCTCATCGAAAACATCCATGTTTTCGATGTCCCCGGACGGGACCGCTCGCATCCGCGACGACACGCGCGCGTGCGGCCGCGCAGCTTCGGGACGCGCAGCTTCGGCCGCATCGGGAACGCGGAGGCTGCGCGGCGCTTCACTCTCGCTCCTTCGCTCTTCCGGCCGGAGACGGGGGACGCGCTTGGGGTGGCGCCGTGAGCGCCCGGCCCCGGAGCCCCGAATTCGGGGAGCGCGCTTCCGGAGCGTCTCAGGGGGCGAGGTATTCGACGACTTCCAGGCCATAGCCGGCGAGGCCGACCTGGCGGCGCGGCGTGCCCAGCACGCGCAGCTTGCCCAGGCCGAGGTCGGCCAGGATCTGCGCGCCGGCGCCATTGCGACGCCACTGGCCGACGTCCTTCGGATCGCGCCGGGCCTCGGGCTCGGCACGCAGGCGCGCCAGCAGCGCTTCCGGGTCGCGCGGCGCGGACAGCACCACCATCACCCCCTGGCCTTCGGCGGCAATCGCACGCAGGGCATCGGTGGCGGCCACGCCGAAGTCGTCGCGGCGCCAGTGCAGCAGGTCGCTGAGCGGGTTCTCCACCTGCACCCGCACCAGGGTCGGCACCTCCCGTTGCGGGGTGCCACGCACCAGGGCGAAGTGCAGCTCGTGGGCGATGCGGTCGCGGTAGGTGAGCAGGCGGAAGGGGCCGAACTCGGTGTCGACGTCGCGCTCGTCCACCCGCTCGACGGTGTGCTCGTTGGCCAGGCGCCAGGCGATCAGGTCGGCAATGGAGCCGATCTTCAGGCCGTGCTCGCGGGCGAACACCTCCAGCTCCGGGCGCCGGGCCATGGTGCCGTCGGCATTCATGATCTCCACCAGCACGCCGGCCGGCTCCAGCCCGGCCAGCATCGGCAGGTCGCTGGCGGCCTCGGTGTGGCCGGCGCGGGTCAGCACGCCGCCGGGCTGGGCGGTCAGCGGGAACACATGGCCCGGCTGGCTCAGGTCCGAGGGCCTGGCATCCGGACGCACCGCGGTCCGGATGGTGTGGGCGCGGTCGTAGGCGGAGATGCCGGTGGTCACGCCCTCGGCCGCCTCGATGCTGACGGTGAAGTTGGTACGGAACTGCGCGGTGTTGTGCTGGACCATCGGCGCCAGCCCCAGCTGGGTGCAGCGCTCGCGCGTCACCGACAGGCAGACCAGGCCGCGGGCGTGGGTGATCATGAAGTTGATGTCGGCCGGCCGCACCAGCTCGGCGGCCATGATCAGGTCACCCTCGTTCTCGCGGTCCTCATCGTCGACGATGACCACCATGCGCCCGGCGCGGATCTCTTCCAGCAGCTCCGGGATCGGGGCGAAGTTCATGCCGCGCCCTCCGCGCCACGCGCGCCGAGCAGCCGCTCGACGTAGCGGGCGACCAGGTCGATCTCCAGGTTCACCGCTTCGCCCACCGCGGTGTCGGCGAAACGCGTGTGCGCAACGGTGTGCGGGATCAGCGCCACCTCGAAGCCGTCGGCGTCGACCTCGTTGACGGTCAGGCTGACGCCATCCACGCAGATCGAACCCTTCTTCGCGATGTACTTGAGCAGGCCCGCCGGCGCGGCGAAGCGCCAGCGCTGGGCGCGCGCGTCCTCGTGCACCGACAGCACCCGGCCGATGCCATCGACGTGCCCGCTGACCAGGTGCCCGCCGAGGCGGTCGCTCGGGCGCATGGCGCGCTCCAGGTTCAGCGCCGCACCCACCGGCAGATCGCCCAGCGTGGTCAGCGACAGGGTTTCGGTGGAGGCATCGGCCTGGAAGCCATGGGCGTCGAAGGCGACCACGGTCAGGCAGACGCCGTTGACCGCGATGCTCTCGCCCAGGCGCACATCGGCGGCCGGATCGTCCAGCCACGGCAGGCTGCCGGTGGCGAAGGTGAAGCGCACATCGCCGCCGCGCGGTTCGCGGGCGGCCAGGCGGCCGACGCCTTCGATGATTCCGGTGAACATCAGCACGGCCTCCCGCAGCAAAGCGGCAGGCGGGATGGAGCGAGGGTCATGGGGCTGGTTTGCAGCATGGAGCGTCTCCCGCGTTCGATGGCGAAAAACGTCCAGGGACAAAGCACGCACACCCGTGCCTGGCGGCCGGGTGCGGCGTCTTCTCTCATCCGGACTCTAGGGCGCGACACACGCGCCTCAACCGTCGGCTCCGGATTCGGACCGGATCTGCTGACCCTCCGGCTGGCCGGAGGCGCTCGCGGGCTCGCGCGTCCCGTTGCCGGGGTCGCGCCTACCGCCGGTGGGGCCTTCCACCCCGCCCTGAAGACGTTTGGTTCTGTACTGGCTGCCGGACGGGCCGGCGCGCGGATTCTACCACCGCCGGCCGATGCCCCACGCCGCGGCAGGGGAACGGTGCGTCGTGCGGACTTCCGTGGAGGCCGGTCCCCGGGTTATCGCCGGGCTGGAGCCGGCCAGTACGCTTCCGGCCGTGCAACGACCGCGGTGGCGACCTGACGGATCCCTGCGTTCAGGCCTCGCCCGGCTCCGGGCGCAGCAGCAGGCGCTGGTCCTGGCCCACCATCACCGCCTCCACCCGCCGCATTGGCAGGCGCGCGGCCATGGATTCGATGCCGAGCCCGGCAAACAGCGGGCGCGCGCTGTCCCCGAGCAGCAGCGGCGCCTGGTAGAGCAGCAGCTCATCCACCAGGCCGGCACGCAACAGCGCCCCGCACAGCGCCGGGCCGGCCTCGACCTGCACCTCGTTGATGCCGCGCTGGCCCAGCAGCTGCAGCGCCGCAACCAGGTCGACATGGCCGCCGTGCAGGGGCAGCGCAGCGAACCCGGCCTGCAGCCCGCGCGGCGACTCCGCCTCCGGACCGTGCAGGTACAGGGTCGGCGCACTGCCGTCGCGCACCCGCGCCGCCGGAAGGCTGCGCAGGCGGCTGTCCAGCACCACCCGCAACGGCGGCTGGAACGGGGTCTCATCCTCCAGGCGCACGGTCAGCGCCGGGTCGTCGGCCAGCACCGTGTCCGCGCCGGTCAGGATCGCGCCACTGCGCGCGCGCCAGCGCTGCACGTCCGCGCGTGCCGCTGCGCCGGTGATCCACTTCGACTCGCCGCTGGCCATCGCGGTGCGGCCATCCAGGCTGCAGGCGAGCTTGACCCGCAACCACGGCCGCCCACGGGTGACCCGGGAGATGAAGCCACGATTGAGTTCGCGCGCCTGCGCTTCCATCAACCCTGCGGCGACCTCGACCCCTGCCGCCTGCAGCCGCGCCAGGCCGGCGCCGTCGACCTGCGGGAACGGATCGCGCATCGCCGCGACCACCCGCGCCACGCCCGCCTCGACCAGGGC
>JAEWAG010000037.1 GCA_023391775.1 Pseudomonadota bacterium
ACCCGCGCAACGTGATCGCCGCCGGCCTGCTGGCGCGCAACGCCAATGCGCGCGGCCTGCTGCGCAAGCCGTGGGTGAAGACATCGCTGGCGCCGGGCTCGCGCGCGGTGCAGCTGTACCTGGAGGAAGCCGGCCTGCTGCCGGAGCTGGAGCAGCTGGGCTTTGGCATCGTCGGCTTCGCCTGCACCACCTGCAACGGCATGTCCGGCGCGCTGGACCCGAAGATCCAGCAGGAGATCGTCGAGCGCGACCTGTATGCCACCGCCGTGCTCAGTGGCAACCGCAACTTCGACGGCCGCATCCACCCGTATGCCAAGCAGGCCTTCCTGGCCAGCCCGCCGCTGGTGATCGCCTACGCCATCGCCGGCACGATCCGCTTCGACATCGAGAAGGACGTGCTGGGCACCGACGCCGACGGCCAGCCGGTCACGCTCAAGGACATCTGGCCCTCGGATGCGGAGATCGACGCGATCGTGAAGGCCAGCGTCAAGCCGGACCACTTCCGCCAGGTCTACGCACCGATGTTCCAGGTGCGCGTGGAGCACGGCGAGCCGGTCAAGCCGCTGTACGACTGGCGCCCGCAGAGCACCTACATCCGCCGTCCGCCCTACTGGGAAGGCGCGCTGGCCGGCGAGCGCACGCTCACCGGCATGCGTCCGCTGGCGGTGCTGGGCGACAACATCACCACCGACCATCTGTCCCCGTCCAACGCGATCCTGCCGACCAGCGCCGCGGGCGAATACCTGGCGAAGATGGGCCTGCCGGAAGAGGACTTCAATTCCTACGCCACCCACCGCGGCGACCACCTCACCGCGCAGCGGGCGACCTTCGCCAACCCCAAGCTGCTCAACGAGATGGTGCGCGACGCCGACGGCAACGTGCGCCAGGGTTCGCTGGCGCGGCTGGAGCCGGAGGGCAAGGTCATGCGCATGTGGGAGGTGATCGAGACCTACATGCAGCGCCGCCAGCCGCTGGTGATCATCGCCGGTGCCGACTACGGCCAGGGCA
The DNA here is from genome assembly GCA_023391775.1 of Pseudomonadota bacterium. Lineage (GTDB taxonomy): Bacteria > Pseudomonadota > Gammaproteobacteria > Xanthomonadales > Xanthomonadaceae > Pseudoxanthomonas. Next base: position 1,009 of record JAEWAG010000037.1, read on the forward strand.
GCTCGCGCGACTGGGCCGCCAAGGGCGTGCGCCTGGCCGGGGTGGAGGCAATCGTGGCCGAAGGCTTCGAGCGCATCCACCGCACCAACCTGATCGGCATGGGCGTGCTGCCGCTGGAGTTCAAGCCCGGCACCACCCGCCTGGGCCTGGGTATCGACGGCAGCGAGACCTACGACGTGGTGGGCACCCGCGCTCCGCGCGCGGAACTGACCCTGGTCGTGCACCGCCGCGACGGCACCGACCTCAACGTGCCGGTGACCTGCCGCCTGGACACCGCCGAGGAGGTCTCCATCTACGAGGCCGGCGGCGTGCTGCAGCGCTTCGCCCAGGACTTCCTGCAGGACAGCGGCGTGGCCTGAGCGGCGACCCGCCTCCCCCAAGCAACCGGATCCGTACCCATGCCGTGTGTCCCGCAACTCCGCATCCCCGCCACCTACATGCGCGGCGGGACCTCCAAGGGCGTGTTCTTCCGCCTGCAGGACCTGCCGCCCGCCGCGCAGGTCCCCGGCCCGGCGCGCGACCGCCTGCTGCAGCGGGTGATCGGCTCGCCGGACCCCTACGGCAAGCACACCGACGGCATGGGCGGGGCGACCTCCAGCACCAGCAAGTGCGTGATCATCGGCCCGTCCACGCGGCCGGGCCACGACGTGGACTACCTCTACGGCCAGGTCGCCATCGAGGGCGATTTCGTCGACTGGTCCGGCAACTGCGGCAACCTCAGCACCGCGGTCGGTCCGTTCGCGGTGGCCAACGGCTTCATCGACCCGGCCTGCATCCCTGACCAGGGCACGGTGGCGGTGCGCGTGTGGCAGGCCAACATCGGCAAGACCATCGTGGTGCACGTGCCGGTGTGCGACGGGCAGGTGCAGGAGACCGGGGATTTCGAGCTGGACGGCGTGGCCTTTCCGGCGGCCGAGGTGGTGGTCGAGTTCATCGACCCGGCCGACGAGGGCGAGGGCGGCGGCAGCATGTTCCCCACCGGCAACCTGGGCGACACCCTGGACGTGCCCGGGCTCGGCACGCTGCAGGCGACCCTGATCACCGCCGGCATCCCGACCGTTTTCGTGGACGCGGCGGCGATCGGCTTCGACGGCACCGAGCTGCAGCCGGCGATCAACGGCGACCCGGCGCTGCTGCAGCGCATGGAGGCCATCCGCATCGCCGGTGCGCTGCGCATGGGCCTGATCGGCAGTGCCGAAGAGGCCGCCACCCGCCAGCACACGCCGAAGGTCGCCTTCGTCGCCCCGCCGCGTGGCTACCAGGCCAGCAGCGGCCGGCGCATCGATCCGGGCGACATCGACCTCAACGTGCGTGCGCTGTCCATGGGCAAGCTGCACCACGCGATGATGGGCACCGCCTCGGTGGCCATCGCCACCGCCGCCGCGGTGCCCGGCACCCTGGTCAACCGCGCCGCCGGCGGCGGTGCGCGCGATGTGGTGCGCTTCGGCCATCCTTCCGGAACGCTGCGCGTGGGCGCCTCGGTGGCGCAGGTCGAGGGCCGCTGGACGGTGACCCGCGCGGTGATGAGCCGCAGCGCGCGCGTGCTGATGGAAGGTGCGGTCCGGGTCCCGTTCGACGCCGGCTGACCGACGCCCGCGACCCGCGGCGCATGCCCCCGATGCCGCGGCGTGGCGGTCCGCGGCCGCGGACCACGATCTCCCGGGATCCGCTCCGGAGAAAGTCCATGTTCCTTCGTGCCTGCG
>JAEWAG010000065.1 GCA_023391775.1 Pseudomonadota bacterium
GGCGATCCCCGCCCATGCCGGTGATCCCACCGACCTGCCCCGCCCGTGGGTGGGCATCTGGGTCACCGACGACGGATACATCCGCCATGAACTGCGTGCCGACGGCCGTTATGACGAAGCCCGCGGCAACCGCCGCAGTGCCTACCAGGGCCGCTACGCAGTCAGTGGCACCCACATCGATTACGTGGACGACACCGGCTTTAGCGCCGATGGCGAGTTCATCGATGGGGTGCTGCACCACGCCGGCATGGTCCTGCGCCGCGTGCCGGCCACGCCGGCCAGCGAAGCCGACTGACGGCCGCTTCCCTCCCCCGCCCCCACTCCACCCCCACCGGAGCTTTCCCATGAATTCCAACATCCACGACAAGGTCGTCCTCGTTACCGGCGCCAGCAGCGGCATCGGCCAGGCCATCGCCCGCACCCTCGCCGCGCAGGGGGCCCGCGTTGTCCTCGGCGCCCGCCGCCAGGAGCGCCTGCAGGAACTGGTCGCGGAAATCACGACCGCCGGAGGCATCGCGACCGCGGTGTCGCTGGAGGTCAGCGACCGCGCCAGCGTGCAGGCCTTCGCCGACCACGCCATCGCCTCCTTCGGCCGCATCGACGTCATCGTCAACAACGCCGGGATCATGCCGCTGGCCCCGATGGCCGCGCTGAAGGTCGACGAATGGGACCGGATGCTCGACGTCAACGTGCGCGGCGTGCTCTACGGCATCGCCGCGGTCCTGCCGGTGATGCAGGCCCAGGGCAGCGGCCACATCATCAGCATCTCCTCCATCGGCGGCCTGTATGTGATGCCCGGCGCAGCCGTGTACTGCGCGACCAAGCACGCGGTGCGCGCCATCTCCGACGGGCTGCGCCAGGAGAACGACCGCATCCGCGTCACCTGCGTGTATCCGGGCGTGGTCGAGTCCGAGCTGGCATCGACCACCACCGATCCGGCCACGGCCGAGGCCCTGGCGGGTTTCCGCGCGGTGGCGCTCAAGCCCGAAGCGATCGCCGCGGCCATCGCCCACGCCATCGGCCAGCCGCCGGACGTGGACACCACCGATATCGTCGTGCGCCCCGTCGCGCATCCGGCCTGACCGCCGCGGCAACAGGAGCAACCCGTATGCATGCCTTTTCCCTGCCACGCAGTGTGCTGCTCGGCGTCGCCCTTGCGCTGGCGCCGGCGACGGCGCTGGCCGGAACGCCATCGGCATCGCCCTCGCCTGCAGCGGACGCATCCGGCGCGCATGCGAACGCCGCGCTGGTGCGCGCGGCGTTCGATGCATGGCGTGACGGCCAGGGCAGCGTGTTCGACCTGCTGCATCCGCAGGTCGAATGGACCGTTGCCGGCTACAGCCCCGTGTCCGGCGCGTACCGCGGCCGCGAGCAGTTCATGGCCGAGGCCGTGGTGCCGATCAATGCACGCCTGGCCACGCCCATCGCGCCCCAGGTCGAGCACGTGCTGGCCGAGGGCGACGCGGTGATGGTGCTGTGGTCAGGCCAGGCGCGCGCGCAGGACGGCAGCACCTACCGCAACCGCTATGCCTGGCATATGCAGCTGCGCGACGGACAGGTCGTGCGCGTTGTCGCCTTCCTTGATACCTGGGCGCTGGACCAGCTGATGCGTTGAGCGTCAGCGCAGTACGTAACGCACCCGGCGGCACGCACAACGCATGCCGCCGTCGTGCGTCGGCCGGTGATAGCGATGCAGCCCAAACAGGCAGAACACCTTGAGCAGACTAGACATGTTCGATCCCCCGATCGCTCGCGTGCACGGGCTCACTCGGCGAGCCTCAAAAGTGACGCGGGTCACAATATCCCACCCGTCTATTACGTTTGCAACGTGAAGTCGCAGCTTTCGGGAAGTTAGCTTGACCGTTCAGGTTTGTCACGTCCGCGAGGCGTAATCCGAGCGCACGTACTGGTTGATGTAGGTGTTGAGCCCGTCGCCGGACTCGGCCAGGCGCTGCATCTGCAGGACATGCCCAGCGCCAGGGTGGCGACTGTCGTAGCGGTAGGTGCCGCCGCGGCGGAAGCGCACCTCGATCCAGCCCGGACCGCAGGCATAGGCCTCGATGCCCGAATCGCCGTCCTTGCCGCGGTATTTCTTCATTTCGCCTCCGGCCCCGCCAGCAGGGCGCCAGACCGATGCTGGCGCCGCCGGCGTGCAGGACGGCTCAAGGCGGCGCGGAAGCTCCCAGGCGCCAGGCCAGCCCGGACACGCGGCTGACATGGCGCGACAGGGCGGTGGCCAGCATGTCCGGGCTCGCGCAAAGGTGCAGCGCGTCGCGGGCGCGGGTCAGGCCGGTGTAGACCAGCTCGCGCGAGAGCACGCGGCTGTCGCGCTCCGGCAGCACCAGCCACACCTCGTTGAACTCCGAGCCCTGCGCCTTGTGCACGGTCATGGCGAAGGCGCTGGCATGGGCGGGCAGGGTGGCGGGGTGGAAGGCGCGCGGCTGGGCCGGGTCCTCGCCGGGGAACCAGGCCATCAGCTGGCCCTGCGCATCCTCCAGGCAGATGCCGATGTCGCCGTTGAACAGGCGGTGGCGGTAGCTGTTCTCGGTGACCAGCAGCAGGCGGCCGTGGAAGAAGCGGTCGCCGCGCCACTGCGGGCGACGCTGGGCCAGGCGCTCGGCCAGCAGCGACTCGATCCGGGCATTGAGCGCGCGCGCGCCCTGCGGGCCCTCGCGTACCGCGGTGAGGATGCGCAGCTGCCCGGCCATGGCCAGCGCCTCGGCGGGCGAGGGCGCGTCGGCCAGCGAAGTCCAGTGGTCGAGGAAATGCTCGCGGCGCGAGGCGTCCTGGAGCAGGTCGCCGGCCTGCGGGTGGAACTGCACACCGTCCAGCCCGGCCTGCAGCAGGTCCAGCGC
>JAEWAG010000213.1 GCA_023391775.1 Pseudomonadota bacterium
GCGTGCACCGGTGCGCCGGACGGAGCCTGGCGCTCCTGCCCTGCGCCGGCCTGGCCGCGCTGGGGCGTACCGGCGCAGCCGGCGGCCATGGCGAGGGTCAGCGCCACGGCAAGGATCCAGGATCGAAGCGGCATCAGGGCGGGTGCGTGCGGGACAAGGCAGCAAGCGTAGGTGAATACGCCCGCCGGTGCACTGGCGCCCCCCGGACGCCTGCACCCTGCGGACCCGTGCCATCGCGAGGGGCCGCCACCGCGCCCAATCGTCGGGCCGCGTGGCAGCCCGGTTCAGCCCGCCAGCCGTACCTGGCGCAGTTGCATGCCGCCCTCGGGCAGCGCCGGCAGGCGACCGAACCGGATCTGCGGATCACCCTCCACCAGGTAATCCAGGCGGGCGAGGAACTGCGCGGCCTGCTGCATCAGCGCAACGGTGATCCACTCGCCCGGGCAGCGGTGGCCCTGGGCATGGACGCCGCCGCCCTGCGGCACCAGCCCGAAAACGTGGTCCACATCGCCGTCGAAGCGGTCCGGATCGAAGCTGTCCGGCTCGTGCCAGTGGCGCGGATCATGATTGGTGCCGTACAGGTCGAACATCACCCGGGTGCCGGCCGGGAACCCGAAGCCCTTCCAGGTAAAGGCCTGGCAGGTGCGCGCCGCGGCCGCCGGGAAGAACGGGTAGAACCGGCGCACTTCCTGCACGAAGTTCTCCAGCCCCCGGCCGCCGCCGGCCACCTGCCCGCGCAGGCCCGGATGGCGGTGCAGCGCATGCGCGACGAAGGTGATGTAGACCGCTACCGCCACGATCGGCCGCACCAGGTTGAGCACCTCCACCGCCGCCACGCGTGCGTCCAGCGGCCTGCCGTCCGCATCCACATGTGCCGCCACCCGTGCCAGCGGCGAGGACGCCCCGCAGGCCGCCGCACCGGAGCGCACGTCCTCGACCACACCGGCAAGCCAGCCTTCCAGCCGCCTGCGGGCCAGCCGCGACTTCCAGTGCCGCGGCCCGACCGCGCCGGCCCCGTCGAACAGCGCCACCACGTCGGGCCTGCGCTCCTGCACCTGGGCCCGGTCCAGCGCGATGCCCGCCCATGCGAACGCGGCCTCGGCCAGCAGCGCGGTCGCGCCTTCGTACAGGCAGACGCCACCGGCCTGCTGCCACTGGCAGGCGTGCTGCTCCCATGCGGTTCCGGCCAGGTGCAGCAGCGTGTCGATGCGCGCGCCGGTGGCCAGTTCCAGGAACATCGCCTTGCGCAGCCGGTGCATGTCGCCGTCAAGCGCCTGCACGCCGCCGGCACCCAGCAGCGTGTTGACCACCCGCATCGGCATGGCGCCGGAGCGCTGCATGCGGCCGGTGTCGTAGAACAGCGCACCGGCCTCGCGCCCGTACATGCAGATCGTCCGCTGCCCCAGCAGGCGGGTGGCAAACACCTCGCTGTCCAGCTCCCGGGCCCGGCGCCCGATGAAGCGGTACGGATCGGCCAGGAAGCTGATCGAACTTTCCGGTACGTGGTCGCGGGGAATGTCGGCCATGCACTGGCTCCTGTCGTGATGGCCGCGGCAGGCCGGGGTTTGCGGATGCACGCATCATCGCCGGGGCACCGTCGGCGAGGCGTCATCACCCCCGGCGCCACAACGGTTTCACCCCTGCGCGGGCATCGTCGCCGCATCACCCGCCGAGCGTGCCAATGGCCGACCTTTCCAGACCCGCCCCCGTCCCGCGCGCGGGCCAGCCCGACCCGAAGCTCACGCGGGACAAGTTCGAACGGCGTTACCGCGCCGCTTTCGTCGATCCGGCGTTCGACGCCCACCGCGCAGCCATCGACCAGCTGGCGTCCATCGCCTGGGAGGCCTACCAGGAAGGACGCAAGGCGCCGCACACGCACCCGGCCGGCGCCGGTTTCGCGGACCCCGGCTACGACCTGTCCGACGAATGGCGCGCCGCGCGCGATGCCATCGACGCAGCCCAGGCCCGCCAGCGTGACCCGGCCTCGCCGCACCGCGTGCTGCTCATCTGTGCCTCGCCGCGCAGCGAGCACACCTGCCCCGGCGAGATGTCCAAGACCTGGCGGCTGCTGGAGGCCGCACGCGATGCCCTCACCGCGGCCGGCGCCGAATGCGACGTGCTGGAGCTCAACCGCACCACCTCCGAGTACGGGCGCCAGATCCATCCGTGCAAGAGCTGCGTGTCCACCGCCATGCCGCTGTGCCACTGGCCGTGCTCGTGCTATCCCAACCACGGCCTGGGCCAGCACCACGACTGGATGAACGAGATCTACGTGCGCTGGGCCGAGGCGCATGCGGTGATGATCATCACCCCGGTGCACTGGAACAGCCCCACCTCGCCGCTGAAGCTGATGATGGACCGCCTGGTCTGCGCCGATGGCGGCAACCCCGACCCCACCTCCACCGGTGGCAAGGACGCCGCCCGCGCCAAGGCGCTGGAGCTGGCCGGCTGGGACTACCCGCAGCACCTGACCGGTCGCGCGTTCTCGGTGGTGGTGCATGGCGATGCCGAAGGCACCCGCGGCGTGCGCCACATCCTCTCCGACTGGCTGCGCGGCATGGGCCTGGTCGACGCCGGCGCGCTGTCGCAGGTGGACCGCTATGTCGGCTACTACGAGCCCTACGCCACCAGCCATTGCGCCCTGGATGGCGAGCCGGCCCTCTTCCAGGAGACCCGCAACGCCGCGCTGTCGGTACTGGAGCGGGTACGC
>JAEWAG010000123.1 GCA_023391775.1 Pseudomonadota bacterium
CTTGAGCGCCCGCTCCATGTGCCGGGGGTGCTCCGGCGGCGCGCGCTCGTCCTGGCCGCCGGCCGCCATGAACACCGGCACCGTGATCCGGCTGGCCAGGCGGCTGGGCGAACTGGCCGCCAGGACCGCCATGTCGGTGCCCATCCAGTCCCGCGACCAGGTTTCCAGCGAGCGGGCGCCGTCGGCCAGCGCGCGCTGCCGCATGGGCAGGTCGTACAGGCCCACGTACCCGGCGGCGCAGCGGTACAGCTCCGGCTCGCGGGCCGCGCCCATCAGCGCGGCGTAGGCGCCGTAGCTGGCGCCGTAGATGCAGATCCGGCGCGGGTCTGCGATGCCTTCGGCAATCGCCCAGTGTGTGGCGTCGGTCAGGTCGTCCTGCATCGCCCGGCCCCACTGCCGCGCGCCGGCGGCCTCGAACGCATGGCCGTAGCCGCCTGAACCCCGGAAGTTCACCTGCAGCACCGCATAGCCGGCCGAGGACAGCAGCTGCGCCTCCTCGTCGAAGTACCAGGTGTCCTGGACTCCGTAGGGGCCGCCGTGCGGCAGCAGCACCAGCGGCTGGTCGCGCTCGCCGCCACCCCTGGGCAGGGTCAGGTAGCCGTGCACGGGCAGGCCATCGCGGGCAGTGAAGGACACCGGACGCCTCGGCGACATTTCCAGCGGGTCCAGCCAGCTGCGCCGGCTGACCAGGTGGCGGGCCTGCATCGTGGTCGTATCGAACAGGAAGAAGTCCCCGCTGTTCCGGTCCGAATGCACCTTCACCAGGGCCAGGCGACCATCGGCGGTGCGCGAGGCCAGTTCCGGGCTCTCGCCCTCGAAGGCCTGCTCCAGCAGGCGGTGCAGGCGCACGTCCGGGTGCTCCTTGTGGAAGAACTCGGTGCGCGGACGCCCATCCATGAAGCGCGCACCGATCGGTTCGCGCGGGCCGGTGCCGGCATAGATGACCGTCATCGGGTCCACGTCGTCGTCCCGCAGCACCTCGGCGCGCTGGCCGCTGGCCAGGTCCAGCGCGACGATGGCATCGGGCCCCCGCGGCATGTCGCTGCGCAGGAACAGCGTGCGGCCATCTGCCGAGAAGCCAAGCGGATATTCGCGCCGGCGGCTGGACAGCTCGTCATTGACCAGCTGCCATTCCGCCTCCGCGGTCGCGCGGTGATACAGCTGGCTCATGTTGTCGACGTTGGACCCGAAGGCGGCGCGCACGATGCCGTCGTGGTCGGCGAGGAACTGCGCGTTGCGGACGGGCACCCGCGCCACCACCACGCGGCGCCCGCTGCGCACGTCCATGCGCTCGGCCCGGGTATAGGGGTCGTCGGTAAAAGGGGCGACATTGAGGATCACGCTGTTCGGGTCAGCCGGCAGTTCGTCCGCAAGCGATGCCCACACCGCCTCCGCCTTCTTCGGCTTGATCCGGGTGCCTGCGCCGCCATCGTCGACGCGCTCGCCGACCAGCATCTCGCCGCGACCGCCTTCGGCATCCACCACCACGACCTCGCCGGTAAAGCGCGGCCGCGCGAGCATGCCGATCTTCTCCGCCACCCCCAGCAGCACGCGCCTGTCGTTGGCCCAGCTGAACCAGGCGATGTCGGTGTTCCGGCCCAGCGAGAACTGCGCCGTCGGCTTCAGGTCGGACAGGCGCAGGATCACCAGGCCGGTACGGTCGCCGCGTGGCAGGGTCGCAGCGAGGTAGTCGCCCCCGGGCGACAGCTGCATCTGGCTGAACTCTTCGCGGCGCACGTGGGACTCCACATCCACCGCGGCGCTGGCGACCGCGCACATGCCGAGCCACGCCAGTACCGCACACACACCCGCGCGCAGCACGCGCGCCATGCCCTTGTCCTGCATGCATCCCCCTGTGGTGCGCTCCCCGCGCCAGCGCAGCCTAGCCGAGGGCTGCTCGGCCGTCATCCGCGACAGGCACGGCACGCGGACCCGGCGAGGACCGGGCAGGCGTTCGCGGCAGGCCGGCCCTCCCCGCGACCGGCACGCAAAAAAAAGGACGGCCCGAGGGCCGTCCGCTGCAACATCTGCCGGGGCGCACCGGCAACCGGTGCGGGGGCTCAGAACGGGATGTCGTCGTCGGCAAAGCCATCGTCGAAGCCACCGCCTGCGGCCGGGGCCGCCGGTGCCGGCGACGGGGCATTGCGCTGCTGGCCACCGCCGTACTCGCGGCGCGGCGGCGCACTGCGCTGCGGGCGGTCGCCACCGCGGTCGAAGCCACCCTCGCCACCGCCGCCACCGCCGCGGCCGCCGAGCATCTGCATCTCGTCGGCGACGATCTCGGTGATGTAGCGGTCCTGGCCGTCCTGGCCGGTGAACTTGTCATAGCGGATCGAGCCTTCGACGTAGCACTGCAAACCCTTGCGCAGGTACTCGCCGGCGATCTCGCCGAGCTTCCCGAAGAACTTCACCCGGTGCCACTCGGTGCGCTCCTGCTGGTTGCCGTCGCGGTCCTTGCGCACGCTGGAGGTGGCCAGGCGGATGACGGTCACGGCCATGCCGGACTGGGTGTACTTGGTTTCGGGATCGTCGCCGAGGTTGCCGACCAGGATCACCTTGTTGATGCCACGCGCCATGTCTTGGATTCCGTCTCGCGCCCGGAACTTCCCGGGCATAGGCATTGAAGTATAACCGGGGCCCCGCGGCCATCGCCGTCCCGCCCGGCCGCCGGTCGGGGCGAAGCGGCGGCCGCGGTAGGGCAATTCCCACCCCCTCCCTTATAATTCAGGCACTTTCACGGGCGGCCTGCATGTCTGACCAAACCCTCTCCCCCTCCAGCGCCTCGCTGCCGCAGATCCAGGCCCTGGCGGCCGCGGACATGGCCGCAGTGGACACCCTGATCCGCAACCGCCTGGCCTCGGACGTCATCCTGATCAACCAGGTCGCCGAGCACATCGTCTCGGCCGGCGGCAAGCGTCTGCGCCCGATGCTGGTGGTGCTGGCCGGCCAGGCCACCGCGACCAGCCTGGGCACCACGGCCGACCACCACCAGCTGGCGGCGATCATCGAGTTCATCCACACCTCCACCCTGCTGCACGACGACGTGGTCG
>JAEWAG010000322.1 GCA_023391775.1 Pseudomonadota bacterium
GCCCTGGGCCTTGCCGCCTGCGGCGACGGCGCCAGCCCCGGCAACACCCAGGGCACCCCCGAAGCCGGCGCGGCCGCCGGCGGCGAAGCGGTCACCGCCCAGATCTCCGGTGCCGGGGCCTCCTTCATCTATCCCCTGGTCTCGCGCTGGTCGGCCGACTACAACGCCGCCACCGGGCACAAGGTCAATTACCAGTCCATCGGCTCCGGCGGCGGCATCGCCCAGATCAAGGCCGGCACGGTGGACTTCGGTTCTTCGGACAAGCCGTTGCCGCCGGAAGAGCTGGCCGAAGCCGGCCTGGGCCAGTTCCCCTCGGCGATCGGCGGCGTGGTGCCGGTGTTCAACGTCCCCGGCATCGAGCCGGGCCAGCTGCGCCGGACCGGCGCCCGGCTGGCGGGCCTCTTCATGGGCCGCATCACCCGCTGGGACGACCCGCAGCTGGCCGCCGCCAACCCCGGCCTGGCCCTGCCCGCCGAGAAGATCACCGTGGTGCATCGCTCCGACGGCTCCGGCACCACGTTCAACTTCTCCAACTACCTGTCCAAGGTCAGTCCGCAGTGGAAGGCCGGCATCGGCGAAGGCACCTCGCTGCAGTGGCCCGGCGGCGTCGGTGGCAAGGGCAACGAGGGCGTGGCCGCCTACGTGCAGCAGATCAAGGGCGGCATCGGCTACGTCGAGCTGGCCTACGCGCTGCAGAACAGCATGCCCTACGCCTCGCTGCAGAACGCGGCCGGCCAGTGGGTCCAGCCCAATGCCGAGAGCTTCGCCGCCGCCGCGGCCAGCGCGGACTGGGCCAACGCCCCGGACTTCAACCTGGTGATCACCAACGCCCCGGGCGAGACCGCGTGGCCGATCACTGCCACCAACTTCATGCTGATGCCCAAGCAGGCCAAGGACCCGGCCCGCAGCCAGGCCACGCTGGAGTTCTTCCGCTGGGCCTTCGAGAACGGCCGCGAGCAGGCCGACGCGCTGCACTACGTGCCGTTGCCGCCCGAGCTGGTGCAGCAGATCGAGAGCTACTGGGCCAGCGAGTTCAGGTAATCCGCGCTGCCACGCCGCACCGCGTCCCCTGCGTCGCAGGGCGACGGTCCTCACCCTCCCGGGACCGTCGCCCCGCGCGCACCCGATGACAGCGAGCCGATGAACGCCACTTCCCTGCCCGCCTCCCAGGCCGACGCCCGCGAACGCAGCGACGCCCGCGCCGACCGCCTGTTCCGCTACGCGCTCACCGCATGCGTCGCCTTCGTCCTGGTCGCCCTGGCCGGTGCGGCGCTGTCGATGCTGTGGGGCGGTCGCGACGCGCTCCAGACCCAGGGCCTGGGCTTCTTCTTCTCCGCGGACTGGAATCCCGTGGAGAACCGCTTCGGCGCCCTGGTGCCGATCTACGGCACCCTGGTCACCGCGCTGATCGCGATGCTCATCGCCGTGCCGGTGAGCTTCGGCATCGCCTTCTTCCTGACCGAGGTCGCGCCGCGCTGGCTTCGCGGGCCGGTGGGCACGGCCATCGAACTGCTGGCCGGCATCCCCTCCATCATCTACGGCATGTGGGGCCTGTTCGTGCTGGTGCCGGTGATGACCGAGCACGTCACCCCGTGGCTCAACGACCACCTCGGCACCGCGCCGGTGATCGGGCCGCTGTTCCGCGGCCCGCCGCTGGGCATCGGCCTGCTCACCGCCGGTTTCGTGCTGGCAATCATGGTGATTCCGTTCATCTCCTCGGTGATGCGCGAAGTGTTCCTCACCGTGCCGACCCGGCTGAAGGAATCCGCCTACGCGCTGGGCTCGACCCGCTGGGAAGTGAGATGGGACATCGTCCTGCCCTACACCCGCTCGGCGGTGATCGGCGGCATCTTCCTCGGCCTGGGCCGGGCCCTGGGCGAAACCATGGCGGTGGCCTTCGTGGTCGGCAACGCGGTGCGGCTGTCGCCGTCGCTGCTGGAGCCGGGCACCACCATCGCCGCGCTGATCGCCAACGACTTCGGCGAGGCCACCGAGACCTACCGCTCGGCGCTGCTGCTGCTCGGGTTCGTGCTGTTCATCGTCACCTTCGTGGTGCTGGCCATCGCCCGCCTGATGCTGATGCGCCTGGCCCGCAAGGAGGGCAACTGATGTCCGCCGTCACGGCTCCCCGCTCCGGCGGGCTGTACCAGCGCCGCCGCTTCACCAATCTCATCGCCCTGGTGCTGAGCTGCGCCACGGCCCTGTTCGGCCTGTTCTTCCTGGGCTGGATCCTGTGGACCCTGCTGGCCAAGGGCCTGGGCGGCATCAACTGGGCGCTGTTCACCCAGATGACGCCGCCGCCCATGCAGGAAGGCGGCCTGGCCAACGCGTTCTTCGGCAGCGCGGTGATGTGCCTGATGGCCATCGGCATCGGCACGCCCCTTGGCATCGCCGCCGGCACCTGGCGGGCCGAGTACGGCGGCGCCCGCCGCGCCGGCACGGTGGTCCGCTTCGTCAACGACATCCTGCTGTCGGCGCCATCGATCGTGCTGGGCCTGTT
>JAEWAG010000371.1 GCA_023391775.1 Pseudomonadota bacterium
CGAAGTTCTCCAGCTCACGCTTCATGTTGGTGTTGTGCAGGCTGGCGTAGCCTTCGCGGCCGCCCCAGAACACGTAGTGCTCGCCGTCCAGCTCGACCACCGCGTCCAGCACGTTCTTGACCTGCACGGCGGCGCGGGCGACGACGTTGAAGTCCGGGTTGGTGGCGGCGCCGTTCATGTAGCGCGGGTGCGAGAACAGGTTCGCGGTGCCCCACAGCAGCTTCATGCCGGTGGCCTTCTGGCGCTCCTTGGCCAGGCCCACCAGGTGCTTGAGGTTCTTCTCGTAGGTGCCGATGTCGTCGGCGTCCGGCGACATGTCCACGTCGTGGAAGCACCAGTACGGCACGCCGATCTTGGTGAAGAACTCGAACGCCGCGTCGATCTTGGCCTCGGCGGTTGCCATCGCATCGCCCTTCTCCCACGGGAACTTGCGGGTGCCCGGGCCGAACGGGTCGGCGCCGGCGTTGCAGAAGGTGTGCCAGTAGCAGACCGCAAAGCGCAGGTGGTCGCGCATGGTCTTGCCGCCGATCACCTTGTCCGGGTCATAGACCTTGAACGCCAGCGGGTTGTCCGAACCGGGACCTTCGTAGGAGATGGTGCCGATGCCGGGGAAGTACTCGGTGGCGCCGATGAATGCCTTGCTCATGTTCTAGCTTCCGTTTTGGGAGTGCGTTTTTGTGGGGGCGCGTCAGGCGTACAGCGGCCGGATCGCGTCGAGATGGGAAAGGAAACGGGCGTACTGGGCCGCGTAGGCCGCGGTGGCCTCCGCATGCGGATGCGCCGACAGGCGCGGTTCCAGGCGCACGTGCGCGGCCGCCAGCGCGGCCAGGTCGGACGGACCGCCCTGTGCACGGCTGGTGGCCCACAACGCCTGCAGGGCGGCACCGAAGGCGGCGCCCTCGGCCTGCTCCGGCACGTCCACCGGCAGGCCGAACACATCGGCGACCATCTGCCGCCATACCGCGCTGTGGCTGCCACCGCCGGTCAGGCGGATGGCCTCGAAGCGCATGCCGGCGTCGACGAAGGCGTCGTAGCCGTTCTTGAGGCTGTACACCGCGCCTTCCATCGCCGCGCGATAGAGGTTGGCCACGGTGAAGTTGGTCGCGGTCATGCCGAACAGGCTGCCGCGGCCGTTGGGCAGGTTCGGGGTGCGCTCGCCATTGAGGAACGGCAGCATCAGCAGGCCCTCGGCGCCCGGGCGGGTGCCGGCCAGCAGGGCGTCGCCCTCCTTGGTCGAGAAGCTGCACAGCTTGCCCACCGCCTCGGTGGCGACGGTGCAGTTCATGGTGCAGATCAGCGGCAGCCAGCCGCCGGTGGAGTCGCAGAACGCGGCCCAGCGGCCGGCGTCATCGACCATGGCGCGGTCCGAGTACGCGAACAGCGTGCCGGAGGTGCCCAGGCTCATGCTCAGCACGCCCGGGGTCACGTTGCCGGTGCCGATGGCGGCCATCATGTTGTCGCCACCGCCGGCGGACACGCGCACGTTGTGCGGCAGGCCCAGGGCATCGGCGGTCTGCGCCGAGATCGGGAAGGTGGCGTCGGCCTCGACCAGCGGCGGCAGCAGCGCGGCCAGGTCGCGGTCCGGATCGGTCGCGCGCAGCATCTCCTCCGACCAGCGGCGGTTGCGCACGTCCAGCCAGCCGGTACCGGAGGCGTCGCCGCACTCCATCCAGCGCTCGCCGGTCAGCCAGAAGTTGACGTAGTCGTGCGGCAGCATGATCGAGGCCAGCTGCGCGTAGGCCTGCGAGCGGTGGCTGCGGGTCCACGGCAGCTTGGAGGCGGTGTAGCCGACCAGGATCGGGTTGCCGGCCAGCTCGATGCTGCGCTGGGCACCGCCCACCGCGTCCATGATCTGGTCGCACTCGGCCGCGGTGCTGGTGTCGCACCACAGCTTGGCCGGGGCCAGCACGTTGCCGTCGCGGTCCAGCGGGACGAAGCCGTGCTGCTGGCCAGACACGCCGATGGCCACCACGCGGGCGCGCAGGGCCGGATCCAGCTGCGCGAAGCAGCTGCGGATCGCCTCGATCCACCACTCGGCGCGCTGCTCGCGGGTGCCGTCATCGCCGGTGGCCAGCTCCAGCGCATGGCCGATGGTCGCCGCGACCTGGCGCGCTTCCGGGTCGTAGGCCACCAGCTTGACGCTCTGGGTGCCGACGTCCAGGCCGACGTACAGGCTCATGCGTCCACCCCGTGCGGGTGGCGGCCGGAGACCGGCAGGTTGGAACAGCTTGCGGGGGCTTGGGTCATGGTGCGCTCCGTGCGCGTCGAACATCGCCAGGGTTGCCGCCTGACCGGCTTTGCTGCGCTGCAACAAAAGCGTCGGCCACGACTCGGCCCGGTCGGGTCCAGTGCCCCGGCCGGGCTCGAAGTTAGCGGTATCATTTCCTGCTTTCTATCACGATCCGGTCACGCGCGCATGTTGCGGGTGCGTCCCCGGTCGGCCTCCGGGGCCGTTCCGGCCCGCATCGCCCGGCCCTCCAAGGACTTGCCCCCGGCGCCGGCTCGCCCGCGACGCGGGGCCGGGGGGCACCGCCTGCCGCGGTTATCGCGCAAGTGCGCGCCCGCGTGCGAAGCTGACCTCCCCGTCCCTCCCCGCTGGCGCGGACCATGCGCGACCACTTCGCCCTGCTGGTCGGCTACAACCGCTGGATGAACGCCAACCTCCACGCCGCCGCGCAATGGCTGCCGGCGGAGGCCGTCAGCGAACCGCGGGGCGCGTTCTTCGGCTCGATCCTGGGCACCCTCAACCATGTGGTGGTAGCCGACCTCATCTGGCTGCGCCGCTTCGCCGCGGGCAATCCCGGCCGCTGGCCGTCCTTGCAGGGCCTGGCCAACCTGCCGCTGCCGGCGCGCCTGGACGAGGCGGTCTGCGCCGATTTGACGGCATGGTGGGCGCTGCGCCAGCAGCTGGACCGGATGATCGAGGACTGGATCGCCAGCCTGCAGCCGGAGGAACTGGAGCAGGCGGTCAGCTACCGGACCATGGCCGGCCAGCCCCACCACCGCCGGCTCTCGCATCTGCTGCTGCACTTCTTCAACCACCAGACCCACCACCGCGGCCAGGCCACCACCCTGTTCCAGCAGCTGGGCGTGGACGTGGGGCCGACCGACCTGCTGCTGCGCCTGCCCCAGGCCTGAGCCGGCCCCGCGCGACGGTAGAATGCGCGTTTGCCGTTGCGAGACCGCCCCATGCGTCCTGCCCCGATCTGCGCCGCCATGCTCGCGCTGGCGCTTGCCGCCTGCCAGCCGGTGCGTCCCGACGCCCCGCCCGCGCCGGCTCCAGCCGCCACCGCCGGTGCCGACGACAACCTCAACGCCGTGCTGTGGGTACAGCGCTCGGCCGAGTACCGGGCCCTGGCCGCGCAGACCTATCGCGCCGCCGCCGCCCAGCTGGATACGGCCCTGGCCGAGGCCGGCTGGGACGCGCTGGTACCGGAGGAACGCGAGGGCCGCGGCCCCGGGCTGAAGCCGGCGGTGGTGCTGGACATCGACGAGACCGTGCTGGACAACTCGCCCTACCAGGCGCGCCTGGTGCGCGACGGCGGCGAATACAGCGACCCGTCCTGGGACGCCTGGGTGGAGGAGCGCAAGGCGCGCGCGCTGCCGGGCGTGGTCGAGTTCGCCCGTGCCGCCAATGCCCGCGGCATCACCCTGGTCTACATCTCCAACCGTGCCGTGCACCTGTCGCAGGCCACCCTCGACAACCTGCGCGCCGAAGGCCTGCCGGTGGAGGGCGAGGACGTGTTCCTGGGCCTGGGCACGGTGGTGCCCGGCTGCGAGCAGCACGGCAGCGAGAAGGACTGCCGGCGCCGCCTGGCCAGCCGCAAGTACCGGGTGCTGATGCAGTTCGGCGACCAGCTCGGCGACTTCCTCAAGATCC
>JAEWAG010000392.1 GCA_023391775.1 Pseudomonadota bacterium
CGTGCTGGTGGTCAAGGTCGGCATGCAGCCGATCATCGCCACCCTGATCCTGATGGTCGCCGGGCGCGGCGTGGCGCAGCTGGTGGGCGACGGCCAGATCCTGACCATCTACTACGCGCCATATGCGTTCCTGGGCAACGGCTTCCTGCTGGGCGTGCCGTTCTCGCTGTTCGTGGTGGCGGTGGTGTTCGTCGGCCTGAAGCTGCTGCTGGACCGCACCGCGCTGGGCCTGTTCGTGCGTGCCATCGGCCACAACCCGGCCGCCGCGCACGTGGCCGGCATCCGTGCCCGGGCCATCACCCTGTCGCTGTACGTGTTCTGCAGCTTCACCGCCGGCATGGCCGGGCTGCTGGTCAGTTCCAACGTGGCCAGCGCCGACGCCAACAACGCCGGCCAGCTGCTGGAGCTGGACGCGATCCTGGCCGTGGCCCTGGGCGGCAGTGCGCTGGCCGGCGGCCGCTTCAGCCTTGCCGGCAGCCTGCTGGGCGCGCTGATCATCCAGACCCTGACCACCACCATCTACGCCATCGGCGTGCCGCCCCAGGTCAACCTGGTGGTCAAGGCCGTGCTGGTGACCGCGGTCCTGCTGCTGCAGTCACCGCAGTTCCGCGGGCAGCTGCGTGCGCTGGTGAGCCGCCCCACCGGAGTACGCAACGCATGAGCATCGCCACGCGCGCGCCGGGTGCCGGCAACTTCCTGCAGCGGCTGCGCGAGCCGGGCCTGCTGTCGCTGGCGGTGACGGTGGCCCTGTTCGTGGCCATGTCCGCCGCCGGCGGGGTGCTGTATGACGGCTTCCTCTCGCCGCAGGTGTTCCTGAACCTGCTGATCGACAACGCCTTCCTGCTGATCGTGGCGGTGGGCATGACCTTCGTGATCCTCACCGGCGGCATCGATCTGTCGGTCGGCGCGGTGGTGGCCTTCACCACGGTGCTGCTGGCCAGCCTGGTCGAACACCACGGCTGGCACCCGCTGGCGGCGATCCCGCTGGTGCTCGCCCTGGGTACCTGCTTCGGCGCGCTGATGGGCGTGCTGATCGAGCGCTACCGGCTGCAGCCGTTCGTGGTCACCTTGGCCGGCATGTTCCTGGCCCGCGGCGCGGCGACCCTGGTGAGCGTCGATTCGATCGGCATCACCCACGAGTTCCACATGGCGGTGGCCTCACTGCGGATTCCGCTGGGCGGCGGCGCCTCGCTGTCGGTGGCGGCGCTGGTGGCGATCGTGGTGGTGGTCGCCGGCGTGGTGCTGGCCGGCTCCACCCGCTTCGGCCGCGCGGTGTACGCGATTGGCGGCAGCGAGCAGTCGGCGGCGCTGATGGGCCTGCCGGTCGCCTCCACCGTGGTGCGCGTGTACGCCTTCAGCGGCTTCTGTTCTGCGCTGGCCGGCGTGGTCTACACCTTCTACATGCTCAGCGGCTACAGCCTGCACGGCATGGGCCTGGAGCTGGACGCGATCGCCGCGGTGGTGATCGGCGGCACGCTCCTGGCCGGCGGCAGCGGCTATGTCTTGGGCAGCCTGTTCGGCGTGCTGGTGCTGGGCCTGATCCAGACACTGATCGTGTTCGACGGCACGCTCAGCTCGTGGTGGACCCGTATCGCCATCGGCGTGCTGCTGCTGGCGTTCTGCTTGCTGCAGCGGCTGCTGGCGCGCAACAGCCCGACCGGAGGCAATTCGCATGGATAGGACGCGCGTGGCACGGCCCCGCCGCTGGAGGCTGCTGCTGGCCGCCGCAGGGCTGGCCTGGCTGGCATGGTTGCCGGCGCAGGCCGCCGCCCCGCTGGGCGAAGTCGCCAGCCCGGACGGACGCATCCAGGTCCAGATGGCGCAGGATGCCGAGGGGCGGCCGACGTGGCGCCTGCTGCGCGAGGGCCGCGAGGTGGTGGCGCCCTCACCGCTGGGCCTGGTCGGCGAGGGCGCGGACCTGTCGCGCGCGCTCGCGTTCTCCGGCGCCGGTGAGCTGCAGGCGGTGGCCGACGACTACGAGCTGCTGTCGGGCAAGCGCCGCCTCAACCAGTACCGCGCCAACCGCCGCGTGTTCCGCTGGCAGGACGCGCAGGGCCAGGAGCTGGCCGTCGCCTGGCAGGTTTCCAACGACGGTGCCGCGTTCCGTTACGAGCTGGACAGGCCGGTCTCGGGCATGCGCCGCTGGCACCACGACGCGGCCACCTTCCGCCTGCCGTCCGGAAGCCACGCCTGGCTGCAGCCGATGGCGGTGCCGAAGACCGGCTTCGGCCGCACCAATCCGTCCTATGAGGAGTTCTACCTGCAGGACGTGCCGGTCGGCACGCCCACGCCGATGGGCCATGGCTGGGTGTTCCCCGCGCTGTTCCGTGCAGGCGAGGACTGGGTGCTGCTGAGCGAGGGCGTGCTGCGCCGGGGCGATGCAGGCAGCCGCCTGCTCGACGGTGCGCGGCCGGGCGAATACGTGCTGGGCTTCCCGGACGAGCGCGAGGCGTTCCCCGGAGGCGATTCCACCCCGTGGATCGGGGCGTTCCCGTGGCGCTCGCCGTGGCGCATCGTCACCGTCGGCACGCTGGCCACGGTGGTGGATTCGACCCTGGGCACCGACCTGGCCGACCCGCCCGCCGTTGACGTGGCCGCGGTGCCGGGCAAGGCCTCGTGGAGCTGGCCGCTGCTGGGCGACGAGAGCACCGTGTTCGAGGTGCAGAAGCAGTTCGTCGATTACGCCGCGGACATGGGCTGGCGCTACACCCTGGTCGATGCGCTGTGGGACCAGCAGATCGGCGACGCGCGCATGCGCGAGCTGGTCGAGTACGCACGCGGCAGGAACGTGCAGATCCTTGCCTGGTACAACTCCGCCGGTGCCTGGAACGACGCTCCGCAGACCCCGCGCGGGCTGCTGCTGGACCGCGAGAGCCGTCGCCGCGAGTTCCAGCGGATGCGGGACCTGGGCGTGGTCGGCCTGAAGATCGACTTCTTCGGCGGCGATGGTGCCTCGATGATCGCCTACTACCTGGACCTGATGGAGGACGCGGCGCCCTACGGGCTGCAGCTCAACTTCCATGGCGCCACCCTGCCGCGTGGCTGGCAGCGGACCTGGCCGCACCTGCGGACGGTGGAGGCCGTGCGCGGCCTGGAGTTCGCCACCTTCAACCAGGCCGACGCGGACCAGCAGCCGGTGCACGCGGCGACGCTGCCCTTCGTGCGCAACGTGTTCGATCCGATGGATTACACGCCGCTGGCGATGATCAGGCTCAACGACCGCGTGCAGCGCCGCACCAGCCCGGCGTTCGAGCTGGCCGAGTCGGTGCTGTTCGTGTCGGGCATCCAGCACTACGCCGAGACCGCCGCGGGCATGGCCCAGGTGCCGGAGTACGTGCGCCAGTTCCTGCGCGCGCTGCCGGAGCTCTGGGACGACAGCCGCTTCATCGACGGCTATCCCGGACGCTTCGCGGTGTTCGCACGCCAGGGTGGAGGCCAGTGGTTCGTGGGCGGGATCAATGCCGGCCCGGAAGCGCGCACGGTCACCCTGCAGGCCGAGACCTTCGGCGCCGGGGTACGGCGGGGCACCCTGATCACCGATGGCGACCAGGCCCCCGGCTTCGCGCGCCGCCCGGTCGAGTTCGCGCCGGGGCGCCCGCTGCAGGTCGAGCTGGCGCCGCAGGGCGGGTTCGTCCTGCAGCTGGACTGACATCAGCGCCGCCGCCGGCTGCCTGCGGCGGCCGTGGCCGGTGCAGGGAGTGGAGAGATGAGGCACCTGTTACGGATCCTGCTGCCGGCCATGCTGGCACTGCTTCCATGCCTGCCGGCGGTGGCCGCGCCTGCCAGCTGGAGCGCCGACAACGGCAACGGCACCTACACCAACCCGCTGTTCTACGACGAGTTCTCCGACCCTGACCTGATCCGCGTCGGCGACTGGTTCTACATGACCGGCACCACCATGCACGCGGTGCCGGGTTTGCCGCTGCTGCGATCGCGCGACCTGGTGAACTGGGAGTTCGTCTCCTACGCGATGCCCTCGTTCCCGGAGGGCCCCGAGTACCGCCTGGAACAGGGCAAGGACCTTTACGGCCAGGGCATCTGGGCGCCGGTGCTGCGCCACCACGATGGCCGCTTCCACATCTTCGCCAACATCAACGAGCGCGGCCTGCACATGTTCACCGCGCGGGATCCGGCCGGGCCGTGGCAGCACTCGGTGATCGAGCGCAACCTGCACGACCTGTCGGTGCTGTTCGACGACGACGGCCGGGTATGGGCCGTCTACAACTACAACGAGGTACGGCTGGTGGAACTCCAGCCGGACCTGTCCGGCGTGGTCGAAGGCAGCGAGCGGGTGATCATCCCGGCCGGCAATGGCATGGGCGAGGGCCACCACTTCTACAAGGTCGATGGCCGCTACTACATCATCAGCGCCAACTACGCGCCGGTCGGGCGGATGCAGGCGGCGCGGGCGGACTCGCTCGACGGACCGTGGGAGACGGTGGTCATCAGCGCCAGCGAGAGCATGGGTTTCCAGCGCGGCTGGTGGGAGAACGGCGTCGGTCAGCGCTCGCCGATCCCCACCGAGAGCACGACCTTCTCCGCGCACAAGCCCGGCGACAACGAGCTTGGCGCGGTGCCCCTGCATCAGGGTGGCATCGTGCAGGCGCCTGATGGCAGCTGGTGGGGTTTCTCGATGATGGACCTCAAGTCCATCGGCCGGACCACCTTCCTGTCGCCGGTGACCTGGCACGACGGTTGGCCGTACTTCGGCCTGCCCGGCAACCTCGGAAGATCGCCGCGTACCTGGCTCAAGCCGCAGGTCGATACACCGGTGGCGCTGCGCCCGGCGTACGCGCGCAACGAGGATTTCGCCGGGCCCGCATTGCAGCCGGTGTGGCAGTGGAACCACCAGCCGGTGGACGGCAAGTGGTCGCTGTCCGCGCGGCGCGGCCACCTGCGCCTGCACGCGCTGCCGGCCGCCAGTTTCCTGCATGCGCGCAATACCCTGACCCAGCGGGTCATGGGCCCCGAGTCCACCGCGACGGTGGTGCTCGATGCCAGCGGCCTGCAGCCGGGCGACATCGCCGGCCTGGGCCTGCTCAACATGCCGGCCGCGTGGCTGGGGGTGGTGCAGTCCGACACGGGCCGGGTGCTGCGCTGGCATTCGCAGGTCGCCAGCGCCGATGTGGACATTCCGCTGCGCTCATCGCGCGTGTACCTGCGGGTGCGCGGTGACCACGACGAAGACCTGGCGTGGTTCTCCTGGAGTGCCGATGGTCGGCGCTTCCAGGACATCGGCGAGCCGGTGCGCCTGCCGTACCAGCTCAAGACCTTCCAGGGCACGCGCTATGCGCTGTTCGCCTGGAACCAGGCCGGTCGCGAGGGCGGGCACGCCGACTTCGACCGCTTCGAGCTGGTCGAGCCCCTCGCCGACCGGTCGCGCAACCTGCCGCTCGGCAAGGTGGTCACGCTGTCCAACCTTGGCGACGGCAGCATCGCGGTGAGGCATCCGCTGGGCGTGGTGGCTCCGATGGCGGCCGACGCGGAAGCGGCGGGCACATCCGCGGCGCGATTCCGGGTGCACGACCGAGGCGCTGGCCAGGTCGCGCTGGAGGCGATGGACGGAAGCGGGTTCCTGACGGTGGTCGGGATCGGCCTGTCGGCGGATGTGCGCCTGCTGCCCGAGCATCCGGTCGACAGCCGCTTCATGTGGCAGGACCTGTTGCGCGGGCAGTTCATGCTGTTGTCGATGAAGACGCACCGTTACCTGGGCATCCTGCCGGGCAGCGGCGAGCCGTATGCCGCTGACCGTGCGGGCACGCAGCCGGATCGCCGCGACGGGACTGTGTTCGAGTGGCGGGAAGTGACGGTGGTTGGCGCCGACGGGAGTTGACGCGCGACCCAGGGCGCTGCCGTGACCGGTGCAGGCACGCACGCGGCCTAGGGGGCCGTGTGACCGTGGCGGGCGATCCAGCTTTGCGTGTGATCGTTCAGGAGCGAAGGTCAAAGCAGTTTCGCCCGCCGCTACGCGGCTTTGGCGAGTTACTTCTTCTTTGCTCGTGCAAAGAAGAAGTAACCAAGAAGAAAGCACGCCCGGACGCGAACCGGCCGGCTGCGCCAGCCGGTCCCCTGCGCTTCTCGGCCAGGTGGGGGCGGCCCACAACTCGCTTCGCTCAGACACGTGGGCCACCTTTCTCCCACCCG
>JAEWAG010000396.1 GCA_023391775.1 Pseudomonadota bacterium
CCGGAGCTGCAGAACGCCGTGGTCACCGTCAGCACCGCCTACTACGGCGCCGACGCGGACCTGATGCAGGGCTTCGTGACCACGCCGCTGGAGCGGGAGGTGGCCTCCGCGGAGGGCATCGACTACCTGACCTCGACCAGTGCCGCGGGCATCTCCACCATCCAGGCCTACATCCGCCTGGACCATGACGCCAACGAAGCGCTCACCCAGATCGCGGCCAAGGTCAACAAGCTGCGCAGCCAGCTGCCGGCCGAATCCGAGGACCCGGTGATCGAGCTGCAGCAGGGCCAGCAGATCGCGGCGATGTACGTGTCCTTCGCCAGCGAGCGGCTGAACAACAACCAGATCACCGACTACCTGGTGCGCGCGGTGGAGCCGCGCATCGCCACCATCCCCGGCGTACAACGCGCGGACATCATGGGCGCCGGGACCTTCGCCATGCGGGTGTGGCTCAAGCCGGACCGGATGACCGCGCTGCAGGTCACCGCCAGCGACGTGCACAACGCGCTGCAGGCCAACAACGTGCTCTCGGCGCTGGGCTCGACCAAGGGCCAGATGGTGGCCATCGACCTGACCGCGCGCACCGACCTGCGCAGCGCCGAGGAATTCCGCCGGCTGATCGTGCGCGAGGAGGACGGCGCGATCGTCCGCCTGGGCGACATCGCCGACGTGGAGCTGGGGTCGGAGAGCTACGGCACCTCGGTCCGGATCAATGGCGACGCGGCGACTTTCATGGGCATCTTCGTATCGCCCGATGCCAACTCGCTGGACGTGATCGAGGAGGTGCGCAAGGTCTGGCACGCGGAGATCGTGCCGCAGCTGCCGGAAGGCATCGAGGCGACGATTCCCTACGACAGCACCGAGGCGATCGAGGACGCCATCAGCGAGGTCGTGCGCACCATCGTCGAGGCGGTGATCATCGTGATCGTGGTGATCTTCCTGTTCCTGGGCTCGCTGCGCAGCGTACTGATCCCGGCGGTTACCGTGCCGCTGTCGCTGGTCGGCGTGCTGTTCATGATGTTGCTGATGGGCTTCACCATCAACCTGCTGACCCTGCTGGCGATGGTGCTGGCGATCGGCATCGTCGTCGATGACGCGATCATCGTGCTAGAGAACATCCACCGCCACATCGAGGACGGCATGAGCCCCCACGACGCGGCGATCAAGGGCGCGCGCGAGCTGGCCTGGCCGGTGGTGGCCATGACCACCACCCTGGTGGCGGTGTACCTGCCGATCGGCTTCCAGGGGGGGCTGACCGGCGTGCTGTTCACCGAGTTCGCCTTCACCCTGGCCGGCGCGGTGCTGCTGTCGGGCGTGATCGCGCTGACCCTGTCGCCGATGATGTGCGCCCGCCTGCTCAAGCCGCACAGTGCCGGCCATGGCAAGAGCCGCCTGGAATCCTGGCTGGACGCGCGGTTCGAACACCTGCGTGGCGGCTACGAGCGACGTCTGCACAGCGCCCTGGACACCCGCGCGGTGATCGCGGTGTTCGGCGCGCTGGTGCTGGTGTCCTGCGGCGTCCTGTACTGGACCGCCCCCAAGGAGCCGGCGCCGCTGGAGGACGAGGGCTTCATCTTCGCCATCGGCAGCGCCGACGCCTACACCACCCTGGACTACGTCGAGCGCTATACCGACGAGATCAACGCGATGGCCGCGAAGGTCCCGGAGATCAACGACTTCTTCCTGTTCAATGGCGGCTTCGGCGGCGGTGGCGGGGCCAGCAACAGCGCCATGGCCGGCTTCGTGCTCAAGCCCTGGAGCGAGCGTGACCGCTCCACCAACCAGGTGCTGCAGCAGGAGCTGCAGCCGAAGCTGGCCCAGGTCACCGGCCTGAACACCTTCGCCCTGGTACCGCCCTCGCTGCCCACCGCCGGCGGCGATGGCGGCGGCGAGTTCCTGGTGCTGGGCATCGGCTCGCTGCAGCAGCTCAACGACCTGTCCGACGCGATCCTGCAGAAGGCCATGGAAAGCCGCCGTTTCATCTTCCTGGACAAGGACCTGAAGATCGACAAGCCACGGATCGAGGTGCAGATCGACCGCGAGAAGGCCGCCTCCCTGGGCATCGACATGCGCACCCTGGCCGCGGACATGGCAGCCATGCTGTCCGGCGGCTACACCAACCGTTTCGCCATGGAGAACCGCTCCTACCGCGTGATCCCGCAGGTGCAGCGCAGCGACCGGCTCAACGCCGCGCAGCTGGAGAACTACTACACCCGCACCCGCGACGGCCAGCTGGTCCCGCTGTCGACCCTGATCACGCTCAAGGATAGCGCGCAGCCGCAGACGCTCAAGCGCTTCCAGCAGCTCAACGCGGTGGGCATCACCTTCGCCGCACGGCCGGGCGTGTCCAAGGGCGAGGCGCTGCGGGTGCTGGAGGAGGCCGCGGCCGAGGTGCTGCCGCAGGGCTACAGCGTCGACTACGCCGGCGAGTCGCGCCAGTACAAGCAGGAAGGTGCGACCATGCTGGTCACCCTGGGCTTTGCGCTGGTGGCGATCTTCCTGGTGTTGTCGGCGCAGTTCGAGAGCTTTCGCGACGCGCTGATCATGCTGATCACCGAGCCGATGGCGATCTCCGGCGCGCTGCTGGTGCTCAACTTCCTGGCCCTGGTCGCCGGTGGCCTGCAGATGGCCGGGATCGAGGCCTTCCCGGGGATGAGCATCAACATCTACACCCAGGTGGGCCTGGTCACCCTGGTCGGCGTGATCTCCAAGCACGGCATCCTGATCGTGGAGTTCGCCAACAAGCTGCAGATGCAGGGTATGGGCAAGCGCGAGGCGATCGAGCAGGCCTCCGGCATCCGCCTGCGCCCGGTGCTGATGACCACCGCGGCACTGGTGTTCGCGATGATCCCGCTGCTGATCGCCAAGGGACCGGGCGCGGCGGCGCGCTTCTCGCTGGGCATGGTGATCGCCTCGGGCATGACCATCGGTACCGCGTTCACCCTGTTCGTGCTGCCGGCCATGTACCTGTACCTGGCACGCGACCACAGCCACGACCGCGAAGCCGCCGAGCCGGCTGCCAGCGGCGCCTGAGCCGCTGGCCGCGGCACCTGCGACGGGTGCCGCGGCCACGCGCAAGGCTCAGCCGGGCACGGGCGCGTCGGGCTCGATCAGCGCCTCGTGCCTCAGCTCGTCCCACAGCGCCGGTGGCACCGCCACCGCCATCGACTCCACGTTCGCGCGTACCTGCGCAGGCGTGCGCGCACCGGGGATCACCGCCGACACCACGTTCGGCGCGGCGGCGAACTGCAGCGCCACCGTGCGCAGGTCCACGCCGTGGCGCCCGCATACCGCCTGCACCCGCGCGCGCCGGTCCGGGGCCCCGTCCGGCACCTCGCCCTCGTAGAGGTAGCGGTCGCGCCCACCCAGGTAGCCGGCCAGCAGCGGCGAGCCGACCACCACCGAGGCGCCGCGCGCGGCGATCCGCGGGAAGGTCTCTCGCAGGGCGCGGGCGTGGTCCAGCAGCGAGTACTGGCAGGCCAGCAGGAAGATGTCCGGGTCCGATTCCTCCAGCGCCAGCAGGGCCGGCTCCGGGCAGTTCACCCCGAAGCCCCAGGCCTTGATCAGGCCCTCCGAGCGCATCCGCGTCAGCTCCGGCATCGCGCCCTTGGCCGCTTCGGCGAAACGTCGCTCCCAGGGCATGCCCAGGTCGTCCTCGTTGTCCGGCGAAAGGTCGTGGATGAAGACCACGTCCAGCTGCTCCACGCCCAGGCGGTTGAGGCTGTCCTCCACCGAACGACGGGTGCCGGCGGCCGAGTAGTCGTAGCGGTGGCGGAACGGCGAAGGCTGCTCCCACATGGTCTCCGGCAGCGGCCCGGCGGTGGCGCAGAGCAGGCGACCGACCTTGCTGGAAAGCGTGTACTCCGAGCGCGGCTGGCCGTGCAGGAAGCGGCCGAAGCGCCGCTCCGAGAGGCCGAGCCCGTACCAGGGTGACGTATCGAAATAGCGCACGCCCGCTTCCCAGGCGGCGGCCAGCGTCGCCTCGCACTGGGCATCGGTGGCGGCGGCGAAACCATTGCCGATCGCCACCCCGCCCAGGCCCAGGCGGGTGAGCGGACGGAACCGCTCCGACGGCGCGTTGCCGGGAACCGGGCACTGCCTCTGCGTGCCCATGGTGGGCAGCACGCTGCCGGGCTGCGGCAGCGGCGGGGTGCCTTCTGTGGAGCGCGTTGGATCGGGCATCGGGGTACTCCGGCATGACGACGCCCCACCCTGCCCGGCACCTGATCCACGCCGCGTGCACGCGGCCCGTGATCCTGCGGTCACCCCCCGCACGCTAGCGTGGGCCGGTCCCATCAGGAGCAGCGGCATGACCAGCATCGCCATCGCACCCCGCGTGCACATCGACCCGGCCGCCATCGAGCGGCTCAAGGCCCTGCAGCTCGAACTGGACGGGGAGCTGGTCGTGGAGCTGCAGATGCGCGATGGCAGCGTCCTCCAGGGCACGCTGCCCGAGCGGCCCACCCTGCAGCAGTTCCTCGACCCGGACGGCAACGAGGGCACCAACGGCCTGTTCCGCCTCGACAACGGCGACGCCGGCGTGCACCTGTACTGGCTGGACGAGGTCGAACGCGTGGTGCGGATTGGATCGGCGTAGTGGCCACGTGCCCGCCGGCCCCGCGCACATGCAGGCTTTGCATTGCGCCGCCCGGCCCGGTTCACGCCCCTGCTGGACGGCGTTGGCCACGGTGGAGACCTCCAGTCACCGGAGCCCGCCGATGAATCCGCACTTCCCCCCAGCACTCCACGACCCGGCCTTGCCCCGCCGCGTCCACTTCCCGGCATGAGTGCCGCCGGCACCCCTTCCAAGCCCATCCTCAGCATCCAGCGCACGCTGACCTTCCGCGACCCGGCCCAGGCGATCATCGCCGCCTGGTGCGACCCGGCCGTGCAGAGACACATCCTCGATGGCGCGGCGCGCCCGGATGGCCAGGTCGACGGTGCCAGCCTGTGGCGGGTCCGCACCGCGTTCGGCCCCTCGCCCCAGGTCCGCCTGCGGCTGGAGTCGCGCGACCACAGCACCGCGCGGCACCGGGTGGATGGCGACGGCGGCTTCCGCGTCCTCAGCGAGCTGTCGACCGCGCCAAGCCCGGGCGGCACCGAGGTCACCCTGCAGGTGTGCTTCCACCCGGACGGACTGCTGGACCGCGCTCCGCCGCAGGTTGATCCGACCCCGGTGCTGCTCGCCGGCCAGGCCCTGCGGCGCCTGCGCGCATGGCTGGAAACCGCGCGCGAGTCGGCAGCGGCGGATTCGGCCGGCCGAGGCTGACCCGGCCTTCGCCACGCATCTTCACGGGCCGCGTGCGAACGCGTCACCGGAGCTTGACCGCGGCCCGGCCAAGTTTGTCGCACCACTTCCGGACGACGCCGATGCAAGCACTTACCCCACCAGGGCTTCCGCAAGGTCCAGGTCGAAAACTCAAGCTGGAGGACTCCAGCAGCAAGGGACTGCGGGAGTGCCGCCATGTGCTGAGGCTATGAGCCGCCATCGACCCACGCCCAGGGAGGGCCTTGCATGAATCCGGACATCGTCGGCTGGGCCGCCTCGATCGTGCTGCTGGCCACCCTGGTGCGGCAGATCCTCAAGCAGGCACGCGAAGGCGCGGAGGGCGTGTCCACCTGGCTGTTCATCGGCCAGGCCACCGCGTCGGCGCTGTTCATCGCCTACTCGGTGCTGGTGGAGAACACCGTGTTCATCGTCACCAACAGCTGCCTGCTGCTGACCGCGATCGCCGGGCAGTACATCTCGCGCAGGGCCGCGCGCAGGGCGGCAGGCACAGGCGACGGGCATTCCCCGCGGGAGCATGAAGGCGCGCGCCGATGAGTGCCGCCGGTCTGCGCAGGGAGGATGTCGTGGTGCCCGGCAGTGGCCTGGCCGGATGGAAGGTGGCTGCGGCACCTGCGCCGGCTGCGCTGCTCCTGCACGGCTGGGATGCCGACCGGCAGGAGATGGCCGGGCCGATGGCCGAGGCCGCCGCGCTGGGATTCTCCTGCCTGGCCTACGACCTGCGTGGCCATGGCGCGACCTGCGCGCAGCGCGAGTCCGTGACGCCGCGGGACAGCCTGGACGATGCGCTCGCCGCCTACGACCTGCTGGCCGCAACCGCCGGGGTCGACCCGCGGGCGGTGGCTGTCGTGGGTACCAGCTTCGGTGCATGGCTGGCCCTGCAGCTCACCCTGCACCGGCCGGTGCGCTGGCTCTCACTGCGCGTGCCGGCACTGTATCCGGACCACTGCCTGGACCATCCCAAGGAAAAGCTCGACCCGGGGATGCTGGAGCGCTACCGCCGCCGTCCGCCCACGGCGGCCGGAGACCGCGCCCTGGCCGCAGCCGAGGCCTTCGGAGGCGAGGTGCTGGTGGTGTGGTCGGGCGAGGACGAACGGCTGCCGGCGGACCAGTGCCAGGCCTTCCGCGGCGCGTTCCCGAATGCGGCGGCGCTGACCGTGCGCCGCATCACCGGCGCCGACCATGCACTGGGCCAGCGCAAGTGGCGGGCCGAATACCGCACGCTGCTGCGCGACTGGCTGCAGACTTCGCTGTTGCGGCTGCGCCACGAGGAACTGGCGCAGTCGCTGGATCCGGACCCGGCCTGAGCCGGCCCCCGGCTCAGCTGCGCAGCCAGCGGGTGGCGAGGCTCACCGCCAGCACGGCCGCGCCCAGGCACCAGAACGTGAACTCCAGCGAGGTGGCGTGGGCGGCGAAACCGAGCAGGGCCGGGCCGACCAGCACGCCGGCATAGCCCAGCGTGGTCACCGCCGGGATCGCCAGGCTCTCGGGCATGGCGGTCTGCCGGCCGGCCAGCGAGAACATCACCGGCACGATGTTGGCGCAGCCCACGCCGACCAGCACGAAGCCCGCCAGCGAGGCCAGCGCCGACGGCGCCAGGACGATGACGGCGAAGCCGGAGAAGGCCACGACCGCCCCGCCCACCACCGCGCGCATCGGCCCGATCGCCTGGACCAGGCGGTCGCCGGTCAGGCGGGCGATGGTCATGGCCAGGGCGAAGGCGACATAGCCCACGCCGGCACGTGCCGGGTCCATGCCCTTGGCCTGGTCCAGGAACACCGCGCCCCAGTCCAGCACCGCGCCCTCGGCCAGGAACATCACGAAGCACACCGCGCCGATCAGCAGCACGATGCTGCGCGGCCGCGCGAACACCGGGGTGTCGGCGTCAACGCGGTCGCTGCGCCAGTGCCGCATCACCACCGCCAGCAGGCCCAGCAGCCCCGCGCCGGCCAGGATGCAGGCCAGCCCGGGCGACATGGAGGCGCTCAGCAGCGCGGTCATGGCCGCGGCACCGACGAAGCAGCCGATGCTGTAGAAGGCGTGGAAGCCGGACATCAGCGCCCGCCCGCTCTCGCGCTCCACCACCACCGCCTGGATGTTCATGGTGCAGTCCATCGCACCCATCGCCGCACCGAACACGAACAGCACCAGGCCCAGGCTCAGCGCATCCGGCGCCACCGCCAGCGCCGGCAGGGTGAGGCCGATCAGCAACATCGCCACCACCATCACCTTGCGCGCGCCCTGGCGTGCGGCCAGCGCACCGGCCATGGGCATGGCCAGCAGCGAGCCGGCCCCCAGGCACAGCAGCACCATGCCCAGCATCGCCTCGTCCAGCCCGGCGCGCGCCTTGGCGAAGGGCACGATCGGCGCCCACGCCGAGATGGCGAAGCCGGGCATGAAGAACGCGGCGCGGGTGGCGTGCTGCTGGGCGAGCGGACTGGAGGGCACGGGGCAGGTTCCTGCGGGAGATAGCCCGGCATTATCGCCGGCGCGGGCACCGCGCCGGGGCGGCACATACGTATTCGCCGTGGCCTGGCCACCGCGGCCGCACTGGCGAATGGAGCGTCCCGCCGCGGCGGTGCACTCCGGCCGCTCGCCCGCCTCCCGATCCTGTGCTGACGGCGCGCCTTCCTGCCCGGATGAAAGCCCGCCGCACTTCCTGCACCGGGGATTGAAGCGGCGCCCACGCCGCCTGCGCCAGCCTGAGCCCAGGCAGACGAGGAGGTGCGACATGATCCGGGCCCTGTTCGTGGGTGGCGTGGTCGACAACAGCGAGATGGACCTGGAGCAGGACACGCCGCCGGTCCATTACCCGCCGGACGGTGGCGGCGGCCAGCCGCGCTACCGCCTGCGCCAGGTCGGCAACGGCGCCGACGGCGTCGCGGTCTGCGCGGTGTATGGCGCGCCGGAGACCCCGGCGGAGGAAGTGCAGCGGATCAGCGAGGAGCGCCAGTACGCGCGCCGCTTCGAGGTGGAGCTGGAACAGGTCGACGGCTGAGCGCCGCGACCCAGCGCCGGTTCACCGGCGCCATGCACAATCGGCCGGCCCCATCGACCGATACCGTGCATGAGCCTCCCCGACCCCGTACCCGGCCGCCGCTACGACCTGGTCGTGCTCGACCTGGACGGCACCCTGGCCGATTCCTTCGCCTTCTTCGTGGCCCACCACAATCGCCTGGCCACGCGACACGGCTTCGCCAGCATCGGCGGCGAGGAGATCGAGGCGATGCGTAGCTGGAGCACGCGCCAGATCATGCGCCACACCGGGCTGTCGGCCTGGCGCCTGCCGCGCGTGATCCGCGATTTCCACCGGCTGATGCGCGACGAGGGTGGCAGCGTGGGCTGCTTCCCGGGCGTGCACGAGGTCCTGGCCCGGCTGCATGCCAGCGGCCTGCGCCTGGCGCTGGTGTCATCCAACTCGCTGGAAAACTGCCGGCGCGTGCTGGGCGAGGACAGCTGGGCCCTGTTCGCGCATGTCGAAGGCGGTGCCTCGCTGTTCGGCAAGGCGCGCCGGCTGCGCCGTGTGCTGGCGCATGCCGGGGTGCCCCCATCGCGCGCGATCTACGTCGGCGACCAGAGCGCGGACGCCGAGGCCGCGCGCCAGGCGGGCATGGCCTTCGGCGCGGTGGCCTGGGGC
>JAEWAG010000408.1 GCA_023391775.1 Pseudomonadota bacterium
GACCGGCGGCGCCGGCACGTGCTCCATGATCGCCTCGTACAGCGGGGTCATGTCGCCGGAGCGCACGTCCTCGGTCAGGCCCGCGTAGCCGGCCAGGCCGGAGGCGTAGATGATCGGAAAGTCCATCTGCTCCGGGGTGGCGCCCAGGCGGTCGTACAGGTCCCACACCTGCTCCACTACCCACTCGGGACGGGCGCCGGGGCGGTCGACCTTGTTGACCACGACGATCGGCTTGAAGCCCATCGCGAAGGCCTTCTGGGTCACGAAGCGGGTCTGCGGCATGGGGCCGTCCATCGCGTCGACCAGGATCAGCACCGAATCCACCATCGACAGCACGCGCTCCACTTCGCCGCCGAAGTCGGCGTGTCCGGGGGTGTCGACGATGTTGATGCGGTTGCCGCGCCAGGTGATGGCGGTGTTCTTGGCCAGGATGGTGATGCCACGCTCCTTTTCCTGGTCATTGCTGTCCATCACGCGCTCGGCCAGCACGGTGCGCTCGGACAGGGTGCCGGACTGCTTCAGGAGCTGGTCGACGAGGGTGGTCTTGCCATGGTCGACGTGGGCGACGATGGCGATGTTGCGCAGGTTCTGGATGGACATTGTTTTTTAGGATCGGGAAATCCGCACCCGGCTGCCGGAAGGGAGGCAGGGCGCGGAATTCGTGGACGGACGGTCGGCTATCATAACCTGTCAACAGCCCGATCCGGGCGCCTGGAGATGAACCGATGACCCTCACCGCCGTATTCGACACCGCCAAGGGCGTGATCAAGGTGGACCTGTTGGCCGACAAGGCCCCCCTCACCGTGGCCAACTTCGTCAATCTCGCCCAGCGTGGTTTCTACGACGGCCTGAACTTCCACCGCGTCATCCCGGACTTCATGATCCAGGGTGGCTGCCCCGAAGGTTCCGGCCGCGGTGGCCCCGGCTACCGCTTCGAGGACGAGACCAGCAACGGCGTCCCGCACGAGCGCGGCGTGCTGTCCATGGCCAACGCCGGCCCCAACACCAACGGCAGCCAGTTCTTCATCACCCACATCAAGACCGACTGGCTGGACGGCCGCCACACCGTCTTCGGCAAGGTCACCGAGGGCATGGACGTGGTCGACGCCATCGCCCAGGGCGACAAGATCAACTCGGTGAAGATCGACGGCGACGCCGCCCCGGTGCTGGCCGCCAAGGCCGACCGCGTCGCGGAGTGGAACCGCTACCTCAGCGCCTGAGGTCCCGGCGCCGGGCTGGCCAGCGGCCGGCCCGGCGTGACACCGGAGGCCCCCCGCGGCCTCCCGCCCTCCCCCTGGCCAGAGGCCGCATCAATCGTTCCAGTTGGCATCGTCCCGGGCCGCGCCGGGGGCGCGTGGTAAAATCGCCGGCTTCCCGCAGGCGGATTCCCATGCGCATCCTCGGCTTGTTGATGATCCTCGGCCTGGCCGGTGCGGCCGCGGCCTGGTGGTCGCAGCGCCCGGTGCAGCTGGATCCGGATGATCCGCGCCATGCCACCGGCGAGGCCGGCATCGTGATGCTCGCCGCCGACTGGTGCGGGTACTGCCGCCGCCAGCGCAGCGAGTTCGAGCAGGCCGGCGTGCGCTACCGCGTATTGGACGTGGACCAGGAAGAAGGCGGCCGGGCCATGCGTGCGCTGGGTGCGCGCGGCGTCCCGGTCACCGTCATCGGCCAGCAGGTGGTCCGCGGCTACGACACGGCCGCCTTGGACCAAAGGCTGACGGCGCTGGGTTACGACGTCTACTAACCTGCCCGCGCCGCTTCGCCGTCCGGCAGTGCCCCCAATTTCCCGCAACACCAACCGAAGGACCTCCACGATGAAGACCCCCGTTCGAGTTGCCGTGACCGGTGCCGCCGGCCAGATCGGCTACGCCCTGCTGTTCCGCATCGCCTCCGGCGAGATGCTGGGCAAGGACCAGCCGGTGATCCTGCAGCTGCTGGAGCTGCCGATGGAGAAGGCCCAGGCCGCGCTCAAGGGCGTGATCATGGAGCTTGAGGACTGCGCGTTCCCGCTGCTGGCCGGCATCGTCGGCACCGACGACCCGGAAGTGGCGTTCAAGGACGCCGACGTGGCCCTGCTGGTCGGCGCGCGTCCGCGCGGCCCGGGCATGGAGCGCAAGGACCTGCTGTTGGAGAACGCCAAGATCTTCACCGCCCAGGGCGCCGCGCTGAACAAGGTCGCCAGCCGTGACGTGAAGGTGCTGGTGGTCGGCAACCCGGCCAACACCAACGCCTATATCGCGATGAAGTCGGCCCCGGACCTGAAGCCGGAGAACTTCACCGCCATGCTGCGCCTGGACCACAACCGCGCGCTGAGCCAGCTGGCCGCCAAGGCCGACGTGGCCGTGGGCGACATCGAGAAGCTGGTGGTGTGGGGCAACCACAGCCCGACCATGTACCCGGACTACCGCTTCGCCACCGTCGGCGGCGCATCGCTGAAGGACAAGATCAACGACGCGGACTGGAACGCCAACGAGTTCATCCCGAAGGTGGGCAAGCGCGGCGCGGCGATCATCGAGGCCCGTGGCCTGTCCTCGGCCGCCTCGGCCGCCAATGCCGCCATCGACCACATCCGCGACTGGGTGCTGGGCAGCAACGGCAAGTGGGTCACCATGGGCATTCCGTCCGACGGCTCCTACGGCATCCCGGAGGGCGTGATCTTCGGCTTCCCGGTGATCACCGAGAACGGCAAGTACACCCTGGTCCGCGATCTGCCGATCGACGATTTCAGCCAGAAGGCCATCGACAAGACCCTGGCCGAGCTGGAAGAAGAGCGCTCCGGCGTGGCCCACCTGCTGGGCTGATCCAGGCCTCGCACAGTGCGTTGGAAAGGGCGGCCCAGGCCGCCCTTTTCTTTTGCGCTCCGCAGCCGGGTGCATCTACCGGCAGCGGCCACCGGACGCGGCTGCCATGGGTCCGCCAGGGCCGCACGGGGGCGGGGCGCAGGCACGGCAGGCGCCGCAGCGTGCCCTGCCTGCGAGGGTGCCGCTGCAGGCGGTGGAGGCGGGCACGTCGGCCCACCGGGAGTGGTGCGGCAGGCTGGTGCGTTGATCGGACCGGTCAACCTGTGCTGCATGGATGAGGCGGAAAACCGGCCGTTTCGGGTATCCAGGCCACGCTTTTCGACCAAGGTCGCACGCGCCGGGTGCTTGGGCCGGGTCTATGCTCGGGCCGTCACTCGGAGGTCTGTGCCATGGGTTACGAAGACACGTACCGGCGCTCGATCGAGCAACCGGAGCAGTTCTGGGCCGAGGCGGCCCGCGCCATCGACTGGAAGACGCCGCCGCAGCAGATCCTGGAGTACGACAACCCGCCATTCCGGCGCTGGTTCGTCGGCGGCACCACCAACCTGTGCCACAACGCGGTGGACCGCCACCTGGCCACGCGTGGCGACCAGCTGGCCCTGGTCGGCTGGTCTTCGGAAACTGGGCAGGTCCGGGAGTTGAGCTACCGCCAGCTGTACCGCGAGGTCAATACCTTCGCCGCGGTGCTGCAGTCGCTGGGCGTGCACAAGGGCGAGCGGGTGGTGATCTACATGCCGCATACGGTCGAGGCGGCCGTGGCAATGCTGGCCTGCGCACGCATCGGCGCGATCCACTCGGTGGTGTTCGGTGGCTTTGCCGCGCACAACCTGGCCCTGCGCATCGACGATGCAAAGCCGGCGGTGCTGGTGTGCGCCGACGCCGGCATCCGTGGCGGCAAGGTGATCTCGTTCAAGCCGCTGGTGGACGAGGCGCTGGCCAAGGCCGCGCATCCGCCGGCACACGTGCTGGTGGTCAATCGCGGCCTGGCCGCGGAGCTGCCGATGCAGCCCGGCCGCGACCTCGAGTATGCGCCGCTGGCCGCGCGCCATGCCGATGCGCAGGTGCCGGTGGAGTGGCTGGAATCCAACGAGCCCAGCTACATCCTCTACACCTCGGGCACCACCGGCAAGCCGAAAGGGGTGCAGCGCGACGTGGGTGGCTACGCGGTGGCGCTGGCGCTGTCGATGTGGGCCATCTACGACGTACGCGCCGGCCAGGCCATGTTCTCCACCTCCGACATCGGCTGGGTGGTGGGGCACTCCTACAATGTCTACGGGCCGCTGATCGCCGGTGCCACCTCCATCCTCTACGAAGGCCTGCCCACCGCGCCGGACCCGGGCATCTGGTGGCGCATCTGCGAAAAGTACAAGGTCCGCACCATGTTCTCCTCGCCCACCGCGGTGCGCGTGCTGAAGAAGCAGGAGCCGCACTGGCTGGAGAGCGCCGACCTGTCACAGCTGCAGTACCTGTTCCTGGCCGGCGAGCCGCTGGACGAGCCGACCGCGGACTGGATCACCCGCGCGCTGGGCAAGACCGTCATCGACAACTACTGGCAGACCGAGACCGGCTGGCCGGTGCTGACCCTGATGCCCGGCGTGGAGATGAAGCCGGTCAAGCTCGGCTCGCCGGGCCTGCCTGCGCCCGGCTACCGCCTGCGGGTGATCGACGAGAACACCGGCCAGGACGTGGCTCCCGGACAGAAGGGCGTGCTGGCGATCCAGCCCCCATTGCCGCCGGGCTGCCTGGGCACGGTGTGGGGCGACGACCAGCGCTTCATCAGCAGCTACTTCAGCCATTTCAACGAGCTGCTGTACAGCTCGCTGGACTGGGCCATCCGCGACGAGGAGGGCTACACCTTCATCCTGGGCCGCACCGACGACGTGATCAACGTCGCCGGCCACCGCCTGGGCACGCGCGAGATCGAGGAATCGATCGCCAGCCACCCGGCCGTGGCCGAGGCGGCGGTGGTCGGCGTGCACGACGAGATCAAGGGCCAGGTGCCGGTCGTATTCGCCACCCTCAAGCAGAACGATGCCGACCCGGCCGGAACCGCCTGCGACATGATGCAGACCGTCACCCGCCAGCTCGGTGCCGTGGCCCGGCCCTCGCGCGTGTACGTGGTCGCGGCCCTGCCCAAGACCCGCTCCGGCAAGCTGCTGCGCCGCTCGCTGCAGGCCCTGGCCGAACACCGCGACCCCGGCGACCTCTCCACCCTGGACGACCCCAACGCGCTGGAGGAAGTGAAGCGCGCGCTGGAGCGGGGCGCCGACGCGGGAGGCTGAAACCGCCTGCGCCGGGTACGGCAAGAAGATCCACGGTAAGGGGAAGGGCGGGCCCGCGGGGAGCGGGGCCCTCCTGTTCTCCTGCGGCGAGGTGGATCGGAGCAGTCCGTCAGCGGACAGTCGCAGGAGCGGGTCTGCAGGCCGGCGCTTCCGGCACCGCTACGCCGGGTCGGACCTGCCGCATGGAAGGCGTGGCGTGCGCGCAGGCGCACACGCGCACACGCTCCCCGTCACCGCTCGGGCGGTACCGAAACACCTTCTTCGGTCTGCACCACCGGCTTCATTGTGCCGTCCTCGTCGTAGTACAGGTACTCGGCCGTCACCGCACGGCGGCCCAGTGCGCCTTTCTGGTCACCGATGGTGAGCGAGGCGTTGTGCAGGAAGATGTACCACTGGTCTTTGAACTGCGCGATGCCGGGGTGGATGGTGAAGCTGTTGCGGGCCTCCCCGGTCAGCTCGCCGCGGTAGGTCCATGGGCCCTGGATGGACGGGGCGGTGGCGTAGGAGATGCGCTCGTCGGTGTGGGTGCTGCGGTCCAGCGAGGCGTAGGTGAGGTAATAGAGGTCGCCGCGCTTGTGCAGCCACGGGCCTTCCTCGAAATGCGGCGGGGTGATCTCGGTGATCGGCCCATCGATCTCGATCATGTTCGGCTTGAGCTTGGCGATGTAGGCCTGGCGGTTGCCCCAGGCCAGCCAGGTGGTGCCGTCGTCGTCGGTGAACACGGTCGGGTCGATGTCTTCCCAGCTGTGCTCGCCCTTTGGCGTCATCTGGTTGGTGATCAAGGCCGAGCCCTTCGCATCGACGAACGGCCCGGTGGGCGAGTCGGATACGGCCACGCCGATGGCCTTGCCCGGGTGGGTGTCGTCATGCTCGACGGAGACGTAGAACCAGAAGCGGCCGTCCTTCTCGATGACCTGCGACGCCCATGCGTCCTTCTTGGCCCACTTGAATTCCTCGAGCGCCAGGACCGCGCCGTGGTCCTCCCAGTGCTTCATGTCGGTGGTCGAATACAACCACCAGTCGCTCATGTTGAACATCTCGCCATCGCGCGCCTGGTCGTGGCTGACGTACAGGTAGAGGCGGTCGCCGACTACCAGCGGGGCCGGATCGGCGGTGAAGCGGTCGCGGATCAGCGGGTTGGAGCCGGGGGCCGGATTGGCCGCGCCGGTCGGCGCCGGTCCGGGCGTCTGCGCCACGGCGGGGCCGCCCAGCATCAGCGGCAGCAGGAGGGCGGCAAGCAGGCCCGCGGCGCGGTGGCGCACGGGCCGGGCGGTGGGCGGGCTGGCAGGCCGGCGTGTCAATCGGTGGATCTCGGTCATGGTCGCTCTCTCTGGTCGGGGGCCGGGGGCGCGGCAGATGCCCGCGACGGGCAACGGCGCTTGGAAGCAGACCCGGCGCTACGCGGCGGTGGCCGCCCGAGTGTAGGCGGCGGGCACACGGCGACCCATTCGATGTGGGGCGGGAGCAATAGGGTTTCGTGCATCGCCCGCCATGCGGCAGGGTGGGCCCGACATGGGCCGGGCCCGCAGCGCGCGAACTGTCCCTTGCCTTCACGCGTCTTTCACCTCTTGGCTCCATTAATCTCCGCGCCCACGCGGCAATCAGGAATTCAGTTACGCTCGTCAACCAAAGTGGCAGGGGGAACCACCTATAGGGGGTTGTCCGGCCGCGTCCATACTAGGAACGCCTGCATGGCCCTTGATCCGCGCACCCTCCAGCTCATCGAATCCAGGCAGTCCGACATCCTCCAGGCCTGGATCGCCAGCATCGGCCACGCAAGGCACGATGGCGGCCTGTCGCAGCGCGAGCTGGAATCCCAGGCGCGCGAGTTCTGGCAGCTGTTCATCGCCGGGCTGGAATCCGGGGCCGGGGTCGACAGCGATGCGCACGCCTGGCAGGAGGTGCGTCACTTCCTCGAAGACCTGTCCCGCGAGCGCGTGCTGAAGGGTTTCAGCTCCTCGGAGACGGCCACTTTCATCTTTGCGCTCAAGCGTCCGCTGTTCGGACTGGTGCAGGAGGCCGCCGCCGGCTCCCCGCAGCAGCTGGGCAGCGAGCTG
Organism: Pseudomonadota bacterium; assembly: GCA_023391775.1. Lineage (GTDB taxonomy): Bacteria > Pseudomonadota > Gammaproteobacteria > Xanthomonadales > Xanthomonadaceae > Pseudoxanthomonas. Next base: position 7,144 of record JAEWAG010000408.1, read on the forward strand.
TGGGAGGTCTCCGAGCTGCTGGATGGGCTGGGCCTGCACACGGTCAAGGCCTACCAGAAGACCCGCGAGGACGTGATCCAGCGCCAGCAGGAGGAAATGCTGGAACTTTCCACCCCGGTGGTGAAGCTGTGGGAAGGCGTGCTGGCGCTGCCGATGATCGGCACCCTGGATTCGCAGCGCACCCAGGTGGTGATGGAGTCGCTGCTGCAACGCATCGTCGACACCGGTTCGGAAATCGCCATCATCGACATCACCGGCGTGCCCACCGTGGACACCCTGGTGGCCCAGCACCTGCTCAAGACCGTCACCGCCATCCGCCTGATGGGCGCGGACGCCATCATCAGCGGCGTGCGCCCGCAGATCGCCCAGCCCATCGTGCACCTGGGCCTGGACCTGCAGGGTATCGTCACCAAGGCCAATCTTGCCGATGCGCTGGCCCTGGCGCTCAAGCGCACCGGCGTCGCCGTGACCAAGGCGGCCTGAGTGGAGCGCATCCCGATCCTGCAGATGGGTGACATCCTCCTGGTGACCATCCAGGTGGACATGCATGACCAGCTGGCGCTGACCTTGCAGGACGACCTCTCCGAGCGCATCCGCGCCACCTCCGCGCGGGGCGTGCTGATCGAGATATCCGCGCTGGACATCGTCGACTCCTTCATCGGCCGCATGATCGCCACCATCTCCGCGCTGGCAAGCGTCATGGACGCGCGCACGGTGGTGGTGGGCATGCAGCCGGCGGTCGCCATCACCCTGGTGGAGCTGGGCCTGAACCTGACCGGCGTCAGCACCGCGCTGAACGTCGAGCGCGGCATGCGCCTGCTGCGGCAGGCCGGCGAGGCCGGATGAGCGACAGTGGCCAGCTGCCGGTGCGTACCGAGCAGGACGTGGTGCTCGCGCGCCAGGCCGCACGCCAGGCCGCGGTCGCCTGCGGCCTGCGCCTGGTCGACCAGACCAAGCTGATCACCGCCGCCAGCGAGCTGGCGCGCAATGCCGTGGTCTATGGCGGCGGCGGGGTGATGAACTGGCAGGCGGTACGCGAGGGAATCCGCAAGGGCGTCCGCCTGGAGTTTGTCGACCAGGGACCAGGCATTCCCGACCTCAAGCAGGCGTTGACCGATGGCTGGACCTCCGGCCGTGGCATGGGCCTGGGCCTGTCCGGCTCGCGCCGGCTGGTGGATGTCTTCGAACTGGACAGCGCCCCCGGCCGCGGTACCCGCGTGGCAATCACGAAATGGGCGTAGTGTTCCGCGGCCAGGTCACTCGCTCCATTCCGGTCGAAGAAAGCTCGCAGGTAGGCCAGGTGCGCCGCGAGGCGCTGGGCCTGGCCAGCGCGGCGGGCTTCGGCGAGATCGACGGCGGGCGCGTGGCCCTGGTGGCGACCGAGGTGGCCACCAACGTCCTGCGCCACGGACAGGGTGGCCAGGTGCTGCTGTCCCTGGTGCAGGGCCGCAGCGGCCTGGGCGTGGAAGTGTGCGGGATCGACCGTGGCCCCGGTTTCTCGCTGTCGCGCTGCCTGCCTGACGGCTATTCCACCGCCGGCAGCCCCGGCCAGGGCCTGGGCGCGATCCAGCGCCAGTCGCAGGTGTTCGAGGTGTGGTCCGATGCCCGCGGCGCAGTGGTGGTGTCCCGCATCTATGCAGGTGACGCGCCCGGCAACGACCTTGGCTACGGCGCGCTGCGGATTCCCATGCGCCGGCAGGCGGTCTGCGGGGACGCCTGGCTGCTTGGCTGGGACGGGCCGCAGCTGGTGGCAGTGCTGATCGACGGCCTGGGCCACGGCCTGCAGGCCTGCGAAGCGGCCGAGGAAGGGCTGGCCGCCGTGGCCGATGCACCGGGCCTGGCCGCGGACCAACTGCTCGCGCGCATGCACGTGTGCATGTCGCGCACCCGCGGTGGGGCGGCGGCGGTGTTCCGCCACGACAGCGACAGCGGCCAGGCCTGGTTCGCCGGCGCGGGCAACATCGCCGGCGCGGTGCACGGATCCGGCGGGAGCAGCCGTGGCCTGGCCTCGCACCCGGGCATTGTCGGCGGCCAGTACCGGCGGGCACCGGCCTTCTCCATGCCGGCCGCTGCCGGGAACCTGCTGGTGATGCATAGTGATGGCCTGCAGTCGCGCTGGACCCTCGGCCAGTACGAGGGGCTGGCCCACCGGCACCCGGCGCTGGTGGTGACGGTGCTGCTGCGCGACTTCGACCGCGGGCGCGACGATGTCAGCCTGATCGCAATCCGACTGGGAGGGCGGACGTGAGCAACGACACCCATAGCGCCGAGTTGGAAAGCCTGCGTGCGGAGAACGCCGCGCTGCGCGCCGAGCTGGAGGAGACCAACCAGGGCGTGCTGGCGCTGTATGCCGAGCTTGACCAGCAGGCCGAGGAGCTGCGCCAGGTCTCCGAGCTCAAGAGCCGGTTCCTGTCGTACATGAGCCACGAGTTCCGCACGCCGCTGGGCTCGATCCTGAGCATCACCCGGCTGCTGGAGGAAGGCCTGGACGGTCCGCTCAACAGCGAGCAGCTGCGCCAGGTGCGCTTCGTCAGTGGCGCGGCGGTCGAACTGCGCGACATGGTCGACGACCTGCTGGACCTGGCCAAGATCGAGGCCGGGCGCATCTCGATTTCGCCGGCGTGGTTCGACCTGATGGACCTGTTCTCCGCCCTGCGCGGCATGTTCCGCCCGCTGGTCGAGGGCAGTGGCCAGGTGGAGCTGGTGTTCGAGGAGCCGCCGGCTCTGCCGATGCTCTACACCGACGACAAGAAGCTGGCGCAGATCCTGCGCAACTTCATCTCCAACGCGCTCAAGTTCACCCCGCGGGGCCGGGTGGCGGTGGCCGCGTGCATGGAGGACGAGGGCCACGTGCGCTTCAGCGTGCGCGACACCGGCATCGGCATCCCCGAGCACATGCTCGGTGCGCTGTTCGAGGATTTCGTCCAGGTGGATTCGCCGATCCAGAAGCGCCTGCGCGGCACCGGCCTGGGCCTGGCGCTGTGCCGCCGCTTCGCCGAACTGCTCGGCGGCCGCGTCGGCGTGCACAGCGTGGTGGGCGAGGGCTCGGACTTCCACGTCATCCTGCCGATCGCCTTGCCGGAGGCGCAGAATGAGCGCGACTAGCCGGATCCTGGTGGTCGACGACAACGTCGCCACCCGCTACTCGGTGCGGCGCGTGCTCGAGCACCAGGGCTTCAGCGTCGAGGAGGCCGGCACCGGCACCGAGGGCCTGGAGCAGCTGCAGTGCGAGCCGTTCGATGCGCTGGTGCTGGACGTGAACCTGCCGGACATGAGCGGGTTCGACCTGGTGCGCATCCTGCGTGCCTCGCCGCGCACCAGCCTGCTGCCGGTGATCCACGTCTCCGCCGCCTCGATCGCCACCGGCGACATGATCACCGGCCTCAACGCCGGCGCAGACGCCTACCTGATCCACCCGGTGGACCACGACGTGCTGCTGGCCACGCTGCGCACCCTGCTGCGCGTGCGTCGTGCCGAGGATGCGCTGCATGCCAGCGAGGCGCGTTTCCGCGAGATCTTCGAGAACATCGGCGCGCCGATCGCGGCCGTGTCCGGCGAGCTGGAGGTGCGCGACGCGAACATGGCGTTCGGCCGCCTGCTGGCCGAGGCCGGCGCGGTGAACCTGGCGGCGCTGTTCGGCGACCAGCCGGTGGATGCGTTGCGTGAAGCCCTGCGCGAGGGCCACAGCTGGAAGGGCACCTTCCGCCTGGACACCCCGCGCGGCACCCGCGTGACCGAGTGGCGGGTGACGCCCTACAAGGAGCCGGGCGTCGGCCTGCTCTACGTGGAAGACCAGACCGAGCACCACGCCCGCGAGCAGGCGCACCGTCGGCAGCTGGACACGGCCAACACCGAGCTCGCCGTGCAGATCGCCGAGCGCGAGCGCACCGAGATCGAGCTGCAGCAGGCGCTGAAGATGGATGCGCTGGGCAAGCTGACCGGCGGTATCGCGCACGATTTCAACAACCTGCTGACCGGCATCGTCGGGGCGCTGGACATGATCGGCATGGCCCTGGAGAAAGGCCGGCTGGAACGCATCCCGAGGTTCCTGGACATGGCTTCGGCCTCGGTGTTCCGCGCCGCCGCGCTGACCCAGCGCATGCTCGCCTTCGCCCGCAAGCAGTCGCTGGACAACACCGCCTTCGAGATCGGCGCGCGCATTTCCAGCCTGGGGGAGCTGCTGACCCGCTCCATCGGCGAGAACATCGCCCTGGAGTTCGACCTGCCGGACAGCGATCTGGTGGTGGTGGCCGACGCCAACCAGCTCGAGAGCGTGGTGCTGAACCTGGTGATCAACGCCCGCGACGCACTGCGCGGGTCGGGCCGCATCACCATCTCCGCGCGACCGGCAGTCCAGGTGCCGGGCGATCTGCCGCCAGGGCGCTATGTGAGCCTGTGCGTCTCCGACGACGGCCCGGGCATCCCGGCGGAGATCATCGACAAGGTGTTCGAGCCGTTCTTCACCACCAAGCCGATCGGCGAGGGCACCGGGCTGGGGCTGTCGATGACCTATGGCTTTGCCCGGCAGAGTGGCGGCACCGCGCGCGTGCACAGCGTGGCCGGGCAGGGCACCACGATCGAACTGCTGCTGCCGCGCGGCCTGCATGCCGAGCCGGAGCCGGAGGTCGAGGACGAGGTGGTCGAGGGCGGCGCCGAGAGCATCCTGCTCGTGGACGACAACGAGATGGTGCGGGTGATGTCGCAGGAAGTGCTGGTGGCCGCCGGCTACGACGTGCTCGCCTGCGCCGACGGCAACGAAGCCCTGGCCGCCATCGGACGGCGCCGTTTCGACCTGCTGCTGACCGACGTCGGCCTGCCCGGCATGACCGGACGCGAGTTGGCCGATCGCGTGCATGAGCGGCACCCCGGCATGCCGGTTCTGTTCATCACCGGCTATGCCGAGAACGCGCAGAACCGCCAGGCCTTCCTCGGCGAACGCATGGGCATGCTGCTCAAGCCGTTCAACCTCAACGAACTGCTGCGCGCGGTGCGCCAGCATCTGGGCTGAGTACGCGCCACATCGAACGGCCGGGCGCTCAGGCCTCGCCTTCTTCCGGAGCCGCGCCGGTATAGCTGGCGCGAGGGCGGATCAGCCGCCCCAGTTCCTGCTGTTCCAGGGCATGGGCCAGCCAGCCGGCCAGGCGGCTGGCGGCGAACACCGACAGCGCCGGGGACGCCGGCAGGCCGTAGGCCACGCACATCGCCGCCAGGCTGAAATCCACGTTCGGACGCCGGCCGCTGACGGTTTCGGCCGCGGTGATGACTTCCTCCAGCAGCTGCAGGAAGGCCGGATCCACCGGCTGGCCGCGCAGCATCTCAAGCAGTTCGGTGGAGCGCGGGTCGCCGGCCGGGTAGAGCGCATGGCCGAAGCCGGGCAGTTCCTCGCCCTGCTTCCAGCGCGAGGCGATCAGACGCTTCACGTCGCGTGCCTGGCGGGCATCCTCCAGCAGCGCGTAGACGCGCGCGGTGGCACCGCCGTGGCGCGGACCGGCCATGGCCGACAGCCCCGCGCAGACGGTGGCGTGCAGGTGCGCACCGGTGGAAGCGACCACGCGCGCGGCAAAGGCGGAAACGTTGAGCTCGTGGTCGGCGCACAGCACCAGCGCCGCGCGCACCAGCTCGGCGAAGCCCGCGTCACCCGGACGCCAGGTTTCGGCGAGCAGGCGGTGCACCGGGCCCGACGGACGCCGCGCGACCAGCAAGCCGGCGTTCTGGCGCAGCAGGGTCGCCGCCAGCGCACGGCGGGTGGCCTGGTCGGCACGGAACGAGTGCGGCACCTGCAGGGCCAGCAGCGGAATCACCGCCATCGCGCGCGACAGCGGCGGCAGCTCGGCGTCGGTGGGCCCCCCCGCCCCCCCCCCCCGCCAGTCACCCCCCCGATCGGCGCACGGGTCCTGG
>JAEWAG010000409.1 GCA_023391775.1 Pseudomonadota bacterium
CGGGGCCAGCGGCGCCTCCATGTCCAGCAGCATGATGTTCACCGGCAGCGGGGAGGCGGCACACAGCGAACGCACCAGGCCGGGTTCCACGAGGCCCGGGACGAACAGGCTTCCCGCGCCGGCCGCCTGCCAGGCATGCGCGCGCCCGATCGCCTGCTCCAGCAGCGAGGCATGCGTTTCCGGGCGACCCTGCAGGAACAGGTCGGTGCGGGCATTCACGAACAGTCCGGCGGCGGCGACTGCGGCGATGCGCCCGGCCTGCCCGTCAATCGCACGCACGCCGTGGCCGAGCCGGTCCTCGAGGTTGCAGCCGATCGCGCCGGCGTCGCGAAGACGGCGGGCGTTCGCGGCCACCTCGGCCACGGAGTCGCCATAGCCGGCCTCGAAATCCACGCTCAGCGGCAGCTCGACGCTGCGCGCGACCAGTCCGGCGACCCGTACCAGCTCCCCGAAGGCCAGCGCCTCGCCATCCGGCAGCGCCATGGATGCCGCGACCGCCCAGCTGCTGGTCGCGATCGCACGCGCGCCCGCCCTGCCTATCGCGCGTGCGCTGCCGGCGTCCCAGGCATTGGCCAGCACCAGGGGCTCGCCCGGGCGATGCAGGGCACGGAAGCCTTCAAGCGGCTCGTTGTTCATTGCGGTCTTCTCCTGGATGGCGATCGTGCCGATGCGCCCGCGTTTGCCGGCGCGGGATGCCGGCGGGCGTCACATCGTCCGGGCCCCATCGCCGCGTCGCTGGCCGGAAACGGACTTCATCCCTGCGGCCGCTTGCGATTGATGGCGGCGCGTGCCGGGTTGCGGGTCGCAACCTGCGCGCAAAGGCCGGCGCAAACGACGTTCCGGACCTCGGCCAGCGGGGTCTTTGGCAGTGACGCTGGAATCGGCCATGGCCAGCGCATTTGCGCCGCGCCATGCCATGGCGGACCTGCGGTGCCTCAGCCCGCGGCGGCGCCGTCCGCTATCCCGCCGATCACCCCGGGCAGCTCCGCCGCGGTGGTCGCGGTGCGCACGCGTGGGTGCTCCTCGGCCAGGCCGTGCTCGGCCTCGTGCGCCCAGGTGATCGCGTAGGGCAGGTGCACGCCCCAGCCGCCAAGGCGCACGACAGGCTCGATGTCAGACCGCAGCGAGTTGCCGACCATCACGAACTGCGAGGCATCGATGCCGAACTCGGCCAGGACGCGCGCGTAGGTCGGCGGATCCTTCTCGGACACCACCTCGATGCGCGGGAACAGGTCGGTCAGGCCGGAGCGGGCGATCTTGTCTTCCTGGTGGAACAGGTCGCCCTTGGTGATCAGCACCACCGGCCAGCGCGCGGCCACCGCTTCCACCGCCTCGCGGATGCCCTCCAGCAGTTCAACCGGATGGTCCAGGGTCTGGCGCCCGATCTCGATCACTTGGCCGATGTCATGGGCGCTGATGCGGGCGTCGGTCAGTTCGATCGCCGCCTCGATCATCGACAGGGTCATGCCCTTCACCCCGTAGCCGAAGATCCGCAGGTTGCGGCGCTCCACTTCCAGCAGGTGGCGCAGGGTGCTGGCGTCATGCAGGTCGATGTAGCGGCCGATGATCTCCTCGTAGCGCTTCTCGGCGGCGCGGTAATAGTCCTCGCTGCGCCAGAGGGTGTCGTCGCCGTCGAAGCCGACCAGTTGGATGTCCTGCATGGGATTCCGGTGCGCCGCCGCGTGGCCTTGCAGGATAGCAGCGCGGCTGTGCGCCCATATAAGGAAAGCGGGCCGATGCCCGCTTTCCGAAGCGCCCGATGCGGTGCTGTTACTCCTGCGCGGCGCCCTGCTGCTGGTTCTGGATGAAGGTGCGGTACTCGTCGGCGGTCAGTTCGCCGTCGCCGTCGGCATCAGCGGTGCCGAACACGCCACTCAGCGCGGAATGGGCCTGGGCCTCGGTACGGCTGATGCTGCCGTTGCCGTCGGTATCAAGGTCCGCCCAGCCCTGGCCCTGGCCGCTGGCGCCGGACTGCTGGCGCTGCTGCTCGGCGGCGCCAGTCGCGGTCTCGCTCTGGGTCTGGGTCTGCTGCGCCTGCGGCACCTGCTGCTGGGTGGGCGTGGTGCTCTGCGCGAACGCGAGCGGCGCGGCGGCAATCATGCCCAGGAACAGCAGGCCGGTCGGGGTGCGGGTGTTGTGCTTGTTCATTGGGGGTACTCCGTCGGGTGGAAGGACGTGTCTGCATGTCGCAGGTCACGGCCCGCACCTTGCACCGCCGCGGATGAACCGGATTTGCGCCCCGATCGCACGGAGAACGGCCTCTTAACCACCGCGGCGGGAGCGCGTTGTAGCCGCTCGTTAGGCGCGTGTGGATGCGCCGTTAGCAGGCAATTCAACCCGTTGCGGAAAACGGTTTAGTCGCCGCGCCCGATGTCCGTGGAGGCGTCACGCGCGGCCGGCCGCGCGCTGAACAGCCACCAGCCCAGCACGGTGCCACTGACGGCACCGATCACTTCGAACAGCACGCGGGTGCCCAGGTTGTCCGCATCGTGGATGCCGGCCAGCGCCAGCCGCGCGTACAGCGGCGACTCGAGCTTGACCATGCCGATGTAGAACAGGTTCCAGATGTCCAGGCCGGCGCTGATGACCACGGCGATCACCGCCGCCCATCCGACCATGTGGCCGATCGGCATCTGCGTGCGCCGACCCAGCCAGGACCACAGCCCGTACACCAGCACGCCAATGAGGAAGGCGATCAGGCCGGCTTCAAGGCAGCCAAGCAGGCCGGTGTGCAGGGGCAGGTTCATGGGCGGGCGCGGTCCTTGGCAAAGGGCGCACAGTCTAGCCGCCACTTCGCCGGTGGTGGCACCGGCTCAGTCGCCGCCCTCGCGCGAGGCGGCCAGGCTCGCCTCGCACGCGTCGTCCACGTCCACCTGCAGCACGATCGGCCGGCAGCAGACCTGGCAGTCCTCCACGTACTGCTGGTCGCCGGCGCTGGCGTCGACGGCGGTGTCATAGCGCTCCCCACACCACGGGCAGCGCAGGGGCAGCCACTGCAGCATCAGCGCACCGGAAAGTCGTAGGCGGTGGTCGCATCCGGCTCCGGCTGCAGGGTGTAGTGCCACCACTCGCCGGGATAGTTGCGGAAACCGGCGGTCTCCATGGCCGCGCGCAGGCGGTCGCGGTTGGCGCGCTGCTGCGGCGCGACCGGCGCGTCGGTATTGGCGACGGGATCGAAGAAGTCGAAGGGCGTACCCATGTCCAGCGGCTGGCAGGCGGCGCCCGCGTCGCAGCGGACCAGGGTCAGGTCCACGGTGGCACCGCGGCTGTGGCCGGAACTGTCGGCGATGTAGCCAGGCACCAGCGTGTTCTTGTCCAGACGTGGGTACCAGCGTGCTCTGAGCGCGGGGTCGTCTGGCGCCTGCGCCCAGCGCATGAATGCCTGCACCGAATGCACCGGGCGATAGCAGTCGTACACCAGCAGGCCCAGCCCCTCCTCCTCCAGCGCCGCCTGCACGCGGGCCAGGGCCTCGGCGGCCGGGCGCAGCAGCAGGCAGCGCGCGGCCTCGTAGCCGGGCACCGGCGCGCCGGTGAAATTGTCGCTGCCGGCGTAGCGCACCTCGGTGCGGATCGACGGGGCCAGGGCCTGCACGTCGACCATGCCTGCAGCCGCCGCGTCGGACGCAGGCGAGACCCGCACCTGGGCGCCGGCCAGCGCCGGCACCAGCAGCAGCGCCGCGGCGATCGACCCGGCCTGTCGCCGGCAGCGTTCAGCCGCAGTCGCCGGTGCGCTGGAACGCGAGGTCCTCGTAGTCATAGCTGAAGTCCGCCTCCGGATCGACCTTGGAAAGCCGCAGGGTAGCCTCCCCGTCGCCGGGCGGGTGAAGCCAGGCCTCCGCGTCGACCGAATCCTCGTCCCAGTCCACCAGCCAGCGCGCGTCCACCCGCATCAGGCGGCCGCGCAGGCGCGGCGAACGCGCCGAGGCCAGGGCGATGCCGTCCGCGCGCGGGCATACGCCGATTTCGCCGAACCACGGGTCGCGCCACACCCCCAGCAGCGCCGCCGTTTCGCTGGCGGTGGCCGGACGCCGCGCGGAGGTATCCGGCAACGGCTGCGCCGCGCGCCGCGCTTCGCGCTCGCGGTCCAGCAGGCCCGCGTAGTGCGCCACGTCCAGCGACGCATCCGGCGCGGTGTAGTGCTTGAGCAGCACCTGCCCCAGCACGGTGCGCGCGTCTTCGGGCTCGCCGTTGACCAGGATGACGATGCCCACGCGCCGGTCCGGCAGCAGGATCGTGGAGGAGTACATGCCGGACAGCGTGCCGGTATGGGCCACCTTCCACTGCCCGTCCACGTCCGACAGGCGCCAGCCGTAGCCGTAGGCATGGAAGTGGCTGTTGTCCCAGGCGCGCATGCGCTCGCCCACCGGCATGGGCATGTGCCCGGTCCAGGCCGCGCGACGCTGTGCCGGCGACAGCCACGGCTCGGACGGGTCCAGCCAGGCGCGCACCCAGCGCAGCATGTCATCCAGGCCGCAGCGGATGCCGCCGGCGGCCATCGAGGTGATGTCCGGCACCTCGCCGCGCTCGGCCGCGGCGGGAAGGTTGCGGCCCTGTACGCGCCGGTGCGGGCGTGCGACCGGGCCGGCCTGCTCCACCTGCCACGCACCGACGCGACATCCGTCCATGCCCAGCGGCGCGAACACCTGCTCGCGCACCAGTTCCGCGTACGGCTTGCCGCCGGCGGCGGCCGCCACCTCGCCGGCCACCACGTACAGCAGGTTGTCGTAGGCGTAGCCGGAGCGGAAGCTGGTCACCGGGCGCAGATGCGCCAGCCCGGCGATGATGTCCTCGCGGCTGAAGTCGTTCGGCTCCGGCCACAGCATCAGGTCGCCGGCACCCAGCGGAAGGCCGCTGTTGTGTATGAGCAGGTCGCGCACCTGCATCTGCTGCGTGACCCACGGGTCGTGCATGCGGAAATCCGGCAGGTGCCGGGTGACCGGGTCGTCCCAGCGCAGGCGACCCTGGTCCACCAGCCGCGCCAGCACCGCCGCGGTCATGGCCTTGGTATTGGAGGCGATCTTGAACAGCGCCTCGGGCGTAACCGGCTGGCCGCTGCCGGCGGCCAGCTCGCCGCGGGTCACTACCGCAACGACCTCGCCGTCCTCGACCACGCCCACGGCGATGCCCGGCAGGTCGTAGCGGGCCACGGCGGCGTCCACCGCCTGTTCGACCCTGGCCTGGGCCGGCACGCGCTCCGCGGCGGCCGCGCCCGCAGGCGGGCAAAAAAATGCGGCCACCAGGGCGGCCGCAAGTGGGAGGAAACGATGCATCACAGGCTCCACCGGGCGGGCCGGCCGGGAGGGAACCGGCCGGCCCGCATTGCCATCAGAAGTTCCAGGTCACCACCAGCTGCGCGTAGCGCGGGGACTGCCAGCGCGTGCCGGTGCCGAAGGTCGGCCGGTAGTCGCCGGGCTGCTTCTCGTAGCGGGCGCGCACGTTGATGACTTCCTGGTCGTTGAGCAGGTTGTACACCGACAGGCGCACCTTCAGGTCGATGTCCTCCACCGGCAGCGCCCAGGTCACGCTGGCACCGACGTTGTAGATCCACGGCATGCGCCCGAACGCGCCGCGCGGCGAGTACTGGTACTCGCGCTCGGCATTGGGCGCGGTGCAGTTGGCCACGCAGATCCAGCCGGTGCCACCGCCGCTGCCCTCGCTGGTGTAGCTGGCCACCGAGTCCTCGCCCGGCCAGGAGGTGCCGAAAGCGGTGATCGGGCCGCCGGACAGCGCGGTGACCGTGCCGCCGAACAGCCACTGCTCGTTGAGCCGGTAGCTGCCGCGCAGCTTGACCTGGTGGCGGTGGTCGTTGAACAGGTCGCCGTAACGCTGGTTGTTGGCCGGGTGGTCCCAGTGCTGGACCATGCCGGTGTCGCCGTAGTTGGTGTCGGAGTTGACCGGGCCTTCGTGGTTGCCCTCCAGCTTGGACCACAGGTACGAGGCGTTGAACGCCCACTTGTCATCCCAGGCGCGGTCGATCTGCAGCTCCACGCCCTTGTAGGTGCGCTCGGGCTTGAAGTAGCCGATGACCTGGTTGCTGCCGGCCATCATGTAGCCCTCGCGGGAGGTGTCGATGGTCACCCAGCCGTCCTGCGCGCAGCCCATGTCGGTGGTGCCCCACAGGGTGACCTTGTCGCCGGGGTTGGCAATCGGCCACAGGTTGCTGTGGCGCACGCCGCACAGGGCGTTGATGCGCATGTCGTCCACCGCGTGGGTCATGTCGCGGTAGGTCGCGTTGACGCCCCAGGACCAGGCCTGGTCGATCATGCTCTGGAAGCCGAGGATGTACTCGTCCTGGTACATCGCCTCCAGGTCGCGGTCCACGCTCTGCCGCAGGTCGCCGACGCCGATGTTCATGTCATCGTCCACTCGCCCGATCTGCGCGCCCAGCACCGGGTTCATGTAGGCGGTGCCGGTGACCGGGTTGGTAGCCGTGGCCCAGCCGTCCAGCGCGTAGTAGGTGTACTCGTCGACCAGGCCGCCGGCGAAGGTGTAGTTGATGATGTTGTTGACCGGCAGGTAGTAGCGGCCGGCGTTGCCGAACAGCTTGGTGCGGCCGTCGCCGCGCACGTCCCAGGAGAAGCCCAGGCGCGGGGAGACCAGGTCGTCGAGCTTGATGAAGCTGGAGCCGGTGGCGGTCTTGTAGTCCAGGCTGTCCACGCGCACGCCGATGTTCAGCAGCAGGTTCTGGGTGACGCTCCAGTTGTCCTCGATGTACCAGGCGCTGGCCTCGGTATCGAACACGCCGCCGTCGCGGCGCTCGCGGCCCATGGCCACGGCGCTCACCCCGGCCGGCACGGCGGCGCCGTTGCCCAGCACCGCGCCCGGCGCGTAGGAGTAGATGGTGTAGCGCTGCGCCGTCGGACCCGGATAGAAGGTCGTGCGGTCGGTGGTCATGGTCTCGGTGTCCACGCCGAGCCGCAGCAGGTGGTTGCCCAGGCTCCACTCGAAGTCCAGGCGGGCCACCTCGCGTTCGTCGTGGTGGTCGACCACCGAGGCCGAGGAGCTGGGGTGGCAGCTCACCGGCGGGCGGCCCATCACCGTGTACACCGCGTTGTAGCTGGAGTTGATGATCACCTGGGCGCATTCCAGGTCCGAGGGCGAGGTGACCACGCTCTTGCTGCGGTTGGTGCCCCACATCGCCTTGGCCACCAGGTTGTCGCCGAAGCGGCCGGTGTAGGTGACCGAGCCGCTCTTGCCGCCGCTCTCGGCGGTGCTCACGCCGCTGATGTCGCCGCGCTCGCGCCCGTCCCAGTCGTAGGCGTAGCTGGTGGTGTCGGTCTCGGCCTCGTCGGAGAAGGCCAGCAGTTCCAGCAGGTGGTTCTCGTTGATGTTCCAGTCCAGCTTGGCGCCCCAGAACCCGTTGTTGGCGTCGCCGTCGTGCCAGCTGGCGCCGGAATTGAGGGTGTAGCCCGAATCGACCTGCTGCTGCTCGTACATGGCGAACAGGAACAGGCGGTCGTTGACCAGCGGGCCGGAGGCCCAGACGTTGCCCTTGACCAGGCTGCTGCGGTCGCGGCTGGAGCGGTAGTCCACCGGCACCGGGTTGCCGGCGCCGTCCACGTCGTAGAAGCGGTGGTCCTCGGCGGTGGAGCTGAGCGCCTCCGGCTCGAAGGTGAACTCCACGCCGCCGCGCACCTCGTTGCTGCCGGAGCGGGTGACCGCGTTGATCACGCCGCCGGTGCTGCGCCCGACCTCGACCGAGTAGCCGCCGGTCTTGATCTGGAACTGGTCGATGAAGGCGAACGGCGCGGTGGAGAAGCTCTGCCGGCGGTAGAAGTCGGTGACGTTGAGGCCGTTGATGTAGACCGAGTTCTCGGCAATCGACGAGCCGCCGAAGGAGATGCCGCCCAGCGAGGAGTTGCCGCCGATCACGCCCGGGGCCAGCAGCGCGACCGAGCTGAGGTCCTGCGGCACCGGCAGCCGGGCGATGTCCTCGCGGCTGACGTTGGTCGCCGTCTCGATCGAGAACACGTCCACGCGGTTGACCACCCGCGAGCCGACCACCTCGATCGCATCGAGGTTGGCCACGGCGCCGTCGCTGCCCAGGTTCACCGAAGTGGTGCCACCCAGGGCGACGCTGACCTCCACCGGCTCGCCCACCGGCTGCCCGTCGCGCAGCACCTGCAGCCGGTAGTTGCCGACCGGCAGCTGGCTCAGGCGGTAGCTGCCGTCGCCGCTGGCGGTGACCGTGCGGCTCAGCCCGGTCTGCTGGCTGGTCAGCACCAGCTGGTCGCCGGCCGTCGCCCGTCCCGCCACCGCGCCGGTGGCACTCTGCGCCATCACCACCGGCGCCATCGTGCCAAGGCACGCACCCAGCGCCACTGCCAGCGCCGCTTTCCTCACGATCCTGCTGTTCATCCCGGTGTCTCTCCCACAGTGGTGTTGGTGTCGTCCCCGCCCGTCCGATTGCTGCCGTCGGCTGGCAGCATCCGCCACTGGAACCTGTAGTCCCACTGGTCGAAATAGAGGTTTCCGCCGCGCCATTCGGCCTCGCCACGCTGCGAGTCCACGGTCTCGGAGCGGAAGTGGGTCTTGGCGGGCACGAACCCGCGCGCGTAGTCGTCGTTGAAGGCGATGCGGTAGGCGTCCAGGCCGCCCAGGTAGAACCAGCGCAGCGCCGGGTCGTCGCTTTCCAGCAGGCCGGTGGTCACGTCCATCGGCAGCCAGCCGTAGGGCGCCAGGTACAGCCAGCCCCAGTCGTGCATGTTGTCGTACCCGACCGCGTCGTCCGAGTAGGTCCAGCCGGACTGCCAGCGCGCGGGGATGCCGTTGAGCCGCAGCAGCGAGATCAGCAGCAGGGTCTGCTGGCCACAGTCTGCGTGGCCGGCGGACAGGGCGTAGTCGCTGATGTTGGAGATGGTGGAGTACTCGCGCGCGCCGGCCCAGGGAATGCGGTCCACCGCCTCGAACAGCTTCTGCGCGATGCGGTACGGATGCGTTTCTCCGCCCACCACCTCGCGCGAAAACGCGCGCAGCTGCGGGGTGAACACCACGTGCGGCGGGCGTTCCTCCAGGTAGGGCGTCAGTGCCGGGTCGTCGCGCGGCACCGGCACCACCGCGTCCGGGTCCACGGCCACGTGGCGCGCGTGCACGATCAGCTCGTAGGTGATGGAGAACGTGGTGGCCTCGCCGGCCCGTGCGGGCGCCTCCAGGTACACGGTGCGCATGGCCGTGTCCTCCGGGGCCACCTGGCCCCCGGCGGGCGTGGTGCGCAGCAGGCGGATGTCCTCCTGCTGGCCGGCGATGGCGCGCGGGAACGGAATCCACGCACGCACCGTCTCGCCGGGCGGAACCGCGTCCGGCTTGACCACCAGCGACTGGGTCACCTCCAGCCGGCGCGGGGCCACGCTGCTGGCGCCTCCAGCCGCGGCGGCGGCAAGCACTTCGGAATGATGCGGATGCAGGCGCTCGAACGGGCCTTCGCTGAAGGGCCGCACCGGCGGTGCCCGCCGCGCCGCCGCCTCCGGGCTGAGCCGGAACAGGTTGGAAACCGAACGGTTGAACCAGCGGCGCTGGCCGTCGATATCCATGTGTTCGATCAGGCCGGCGCGGTCCCAGGCCTCGAACTCCGCCTCGTCCAGGTCCGGGATGGACTGGCGCAGCCGCGCCAGCACCGCGGCGCGGTCCAGGCTGAAGTCCATGCGGATGCGGCGCATGCGCTCGCGTTCGAACTCCAGCGAGCACCGCTGCGTGCCCGCCGGATTCCCATCGGCGAGCAGCGCAGCGATCCGGGCCTCCGCCTCGGCAAAGCGTCCGCTGTCCACCGCCGCCACGACCTGTGGCAACGGATCGGCGCCTGCGGCCATCGCACTCCCCAGTGCGAGGCACAGCAGCGCAACGATGCCGGATCCGGCAAGGCGCCCGGCACGGACGGGGGTCCGCGTGGTGGCACATGCCGCTGGCTGGCGAAGACGGGCTTCCACGACGACACTTCCCGGGTGCGGTGGTGTTGCCGATGTAACACGCGCTGCGCACGCGGTCAATAATTTATTCTTGACTCGGCAAATATTCGGAATAACTATTCTTCCGCATACCTGCCGAAGGGGAGCACCACGATGAGAGCGCTGTTTGCGCGCGGAACCCTGCACGGCCGGCGCGCCACCTGCCTGGCCCGACCGTTGCTGGCCGGCCTGCTGCTGGCGAGCACCCTGCACGCCTGGGCGGCCACCCCGGCCGCGGCCGATACGCCCACGTCGGTGATCGGCGTCAGCCTGGCCGACCTGGAGCCGCAGCACTGGATCGGCCAGCTGGACGAGCCCCACCGGGTGATCCTGGACCGCGCGGCCATCGACGCGCAGAACGCGCGCATGCGCGCTTCCGATGCCTCGATCCACGACATCGCCGCCCTGCCCGACCCGCTGCCGCGCGCCTGGGTGCGCGAGCGGATCGAGTCCCTCTCCAGCCTGCCCACCCGCACCCTGTACGACGAACGCGGGCAGGTGGTGCCGGCCGCCGCCCTGGCGGAGCTGCAGCGGGCAGTGGCGCTGGAGACCATCCCGGCCAGCCAGCCGACGCGCTACGGGCTGGTGGTGCATCGCGCCGCGCTGCGCGCGTTCCCGACCGCGCTGCGGGTGTTCTCCACCGCCGGGGAAACGGATATCGACCGCTTCCAGGAATCGGCGCTGTTCCCGGGTGATGCGGTGGCGGTCCTGCATGCCAGCCGCGACGGGCAATGGCTGTTCGTGGCCAGCGAGCGCTACATGGCCTGGATCGAGGCGCGCCACGTGGCCGTTGGCGACCGCGCCGCGGTGCTGGGCTATGCCAGCCGTGCGCCGTACATCGTGGTCACCGGCGCCCGGGTGCGCACCACCTGGACCCCGGAGGAGCCGCGCGTTTCGGACCTGCAGCTGGAGATGGGCCTGCGCCTGCCGCTGCGCACCGGCCTGCCGCCGGAGCGCCCGGTCAACGGCCAGCATCCCTACGCCTCGCACGTGGTCGACCTGCCGGCCCGGCGCAGCGACGGCAGCCTGGAGTTCGTGCCGGCGCTGGTGCCGCGCTCGGCCGACGTGGCCAGCGACTACCTGCCCCTGACCCCGGCCAACCTGATCACTCAGGCCTTCAAGTTCCTCGGGGAGCGCTACGGCTGGGGCCACTCCTACGACGCGCGCGACTGTAGCGGCTTCGTCTCGGAGATCTACCGCAGCTTCGGCGTGCTGGTGCCGCGCAATACCCGCGACCAGGCGGTGAGCCCGGCCCTGGACCGCATCGGCTTCGAGCCGTCCAGCGGCCGCGACGCACGCCTGGCCGCGGTGCGCGGGCTGCAGCCCGGCGACCTGGTCTACATCCCCGGCCACGTGATGATGGCCATCGGCCACCAGGACGGCATGGCCTACGTGATCCACGACACCAATGGCGGCGGCTGGCGCGGCGCCGATGGCAAGCGCGTGCGCGCCGCGCTCAACGGCGTGTCGGTCACCCCGCTGGAGCCGCTGTTGTTCGACGACGACGACAGCTACGTGGACCGCATGACCAGCATCCAGCGCCTCCGCCCGCGCACCGCTTCCCGGGACTGATACGTGAAAATCACCGACATCGAACTGCGCATGCTGCGCGTGCCGCTGAAGACCCCGTTCAAGACCGCGCTGCGCACGGTGGACACGGTCGAGGACATCGTGGTCCTGGTGCGCACCGACACCGGCCATACCGGCCACGGCGAAGCGCCGGCCACCGCGGTGATCACCGGCGACACCCACGGCTCGATCGCCGCGGCCATCGAGCGCTTCATCAAGCCGCGCCTGATCGGCCAGGAGATCGCCAACCTCAACCACATCTGCGGGCTGATCCAGGGTGCGCTGGAGCGCAACACCAGCGCCAAGGCGGCGGTCGAGATCGCGGTCTACGACCTGTGGGGCCAGCTCTACGGCGCGCCGCTGTACCGCATGCTCGGCGGCGGCGACCCGGTGATCACCACCGACATCACCATCTCCGTGGACCACATCGACAAGATGGTGGCCGATTCGATTTCGGCGGTGGAGCGCGGCTTCGACTCGCTGAAGCTCAAGGTGGGCAAGGACATCGGCCTGGACATCGAGCGGGTCAAGGCCGTGCACGCGGCGGTCGAGGGCCGTGCCCTGCTGCGCCTGGACGCCAATCAGGGCTGGACGCCGAAGCAGGCGGTGTTCGCCATGCACGCGCTGGAGAACGCCGGGGTCATGCTCGAGCTGCTGGAGCAGCCGGTGAAGGCCGCGGACCTGGAAGGCCTCAAGTACGTCACCGACCGGGTGCACACCCCGGTGATGGCCGACGAGAGCGTGTTCGGCCCCGAGCAGGTGTTCGACCTGATCCAGCGCCGCGCGGCGGACATCATCAACATCAAGCTGATGAAGACCGGCGGCCTGTCCAATGCCATCCGCATCGCCGACATCGCTTCGATCTACGGCGTGCAGTGCATGATCGGCTGCATGATCGAGTCGGCCATCTCGGTGGCTGCCGCGGTGCACCTGGCGGTGGCCAAGTCCGGCGCGATCACCAAGGTCGACCTGGACGGCCCCTCGCTGGGCCAGTTCAACCCGGTCGAGGGCGGGGTGATCTTCAACGAATCGGAGATCAGCATCACCGAGGCGCCGGGCCTGGGCATCCGCCAGATCCGCGGGCTCGAGCCGCTGGCGCCCTGAGCGCGGGTTGCCACGCGACCGCCGGCCGGATGAATATCCCTGCCATGCCGCCCCTGGTGAAGATCCGTTCCGAACGTGACCAGATGTCGGCCATCGAGCGCCGCATCGCCGATTTCATCCTGGAAAACGCCCACCTGCTGCGCGACTACTCCTCGCAGCAGCTGGCCAGCGCGCTGGGGGTGAGCCAGTCCTCGGTGGTCAAGTTCAGCCAGAAATTCGGCTTCCGCGGCTACCCGGACCTGAAGTACAGCATCGGCCAGGCCCTGGCCCGCAATGGCGACTCGGCTCCGGCTGGGGAGCCGCCGGAGCCGGGCGATGCCTACGCGCGGCTGGAGGAAGGGCTGCGCCGCAGCAAGGCCGCGGCCGAGGAGGAAACCCGGCTGCTCAATCCGCGCGAGCGGATCGAGGCGATCGTCGATCTGGTCGATGGCGCCGGCAAGGTGTTCGTCTGCGGCCTGGGCGACGACGGCCTGTTCGCGCGCGAGTTCGCCATGCGCCTGTCGTTGCTGGGCGTGCTCACCGTGCACCACGCCGACCCGATCCTGATGATGGCCAACCTCTCGGCGGCCCGCCCCGGCGACGTGCTGCTGCTGTTCTCCGAGTTCGGCCAGCTGCCGCAGCTGTCCCAGCTCAGCCGCCAGTTCCAGGCGTGCGAAGGCAAGGTGGTGTCGATCACCCGGCACACCGCCAACCCGCTGCGCGCGCATGCCGATGCGGCGCTGGCGGTGTCGGCGCACGATCCGGCACCGCACGTGGCCCAGCTGCTGTACCGCTCCTCGCTGCAGTACCTGCTGGACTTCCTGTTCGTGCTGCTGTGCCAGGCCAACCCGGAGCGGCACCGGCAGCTCAACATCAACCTGGAACGCATCCAGCACCTGCTGGATACCTGACCGTGCCGATGCCGACCCTTTCCCTGCTTTCCACGGTGCGCTTCCCTGCCCTGCTCCACCTCGCAGGCGCGGTGGCGCTGCTGGCCGCGATGCTGCTGCCGGCGCCGGCGCGTGCCATAGCGTCTTCTACGGGCCTGGTCGATTCGCGCCAGGTGGTGCTGGTCACCTCTGACGGCTGGGATTCGAACCAGGCAACGCTGCGGCGGTTCGAACGCGCCGGCGACACGCAGGCGTGGCAGGAAGTGGGCGCGGCCTTCGCGGTCAGCCTGGGTCGCAACGGCAGTGCCTGGGGCACCGGCCTGCACGCACCCGCCGACCAGGCCGCAGGCCCGGTCAAGCGCGAAGGCGACGGCCGCAGCCCGGCCGGCATCTTCGGCATCGGCCAGGCTTTCGGCTACGCAGCCGACGCCGGTCCGCTACGCCTGCGCTACGAGCAGATGGATGCCACGGACTACTGCATCGACGTGCCGGCATCGCCGCTGTACAACCGCATCGTCGATTCGCGCGACGTTGGCGCCGCCGCGGTCGAGGGCTCGACCGAGCCGATGCGGCTGGACCTGCACAAGGACGGCGACCCGCGCTACCGCCTGGGCCTGGTGATCGAACACAACACCCGCGCCGAGCCGGACCAGGGCAGCTGCATCTTCGCCCACCTGTGGCGCACGCCCGGCGAGCCGACCGCCGGCTGCACGGCCATGGCCGATGCCGACATGGAAGCGCTGCTGGCCTGGCTGGACCCGGCCGCCCAGCCGCGCTTCGTCCTCCTTCCGGTGGCCGAGTACAGGCGACTGGCCGCGCCCTGGCAGCTGCCGCTGGTGGAGGCCTCCCGGTGAGGTGGCCCGGCGCCACCGCGCGGGTGCTCATCGCCCTGGCAGCCGGCGCCGTGGTCGGCCTGGCCCTGGCCCAGGGC
>JAEWAG010000417.1 GCA_023391775.1 Pseudomonadota bacterium
GCCTGGAAGGCAAGTACGTGGTCACCCTGCTCAACACCACCGGCCAGCCGCCGTTGGCCTACCTGAGCGACCGCGAGTCCCGCCGCCGCATCCACGAGGCCTCGGTCAACCGCGGCGCGCGTGGCAACGAGTTCGACAACACCACCATCGTCGCCCGGGTCATGAAGCTGCGCGCGGAGCGCGCCGCGATGCTGGGCTACCCGGACCATGCCACCTTCTCGCTGGAGGAGTCGACCGCCAAGACCCCGAAGGCGGTCAACGACATGCTGGCCAAGCTGGCCCCGGCCGCCGTGGCCAACGCCAGGCGCGAGGCCGCCGAGCTGCAGAAGATGATCGACGCCGAGCAGGCCGCCAAGGGCGAGCCGAGCTTCAAGCTCGAGCCGTGGGACTGGGCCTACTACACCGAGAAGGTGCGCAAGGCCACCTACGACTTCGACGAGTCGCAGCTCAAGCCGTACCTGGAGATGAAGAACGTGCTGGAGAACGGCGTGTTCTTCGCCGCGACCGAGCTGTACGGCATCACCTTCAAGGAGCGTACCGACCTGCCGAAGTACCACGAGGACACCTGGGTCTACGATGTCTTCGATGCCGACGGCAGCCAGCTGGCCATCTTCATCTTCGACCCGTACGCGCGCAGCTCCAAGCGCGGCGGTGCCTGGATGAACTCCTACGTCAGCCAGAACAAGCTGCGTGGCACCAAGCCGGTGGTGGCCAACCACCAGAACATTACCAAGCCGGCCAGCGGCCCGACCCTGCTGACCTGGGACGAGGTGACCACGATGTTCCACGAGTTCGGCCACGCCCTGCATGGCATGTTCTCGGACGTGACCTACCCGTACTTCAGTGGCACCTCCGTGCCGCGTGACTTCGTCGAGTTCCCGTCGCAGGTCAACGAGTTGTGGGCCGACTGGCCGTCGGTGCTGGCCAACTACGCCAAACACCACGAAACCGGCGAGCCGATGCCGCAGGAGCTGCTGGACAAGGTGCTGGCGACGGCCACCTTCAACCAGGGCTTCGCCACCACCGAGTACCTGGGCGCGGCCATGCTCGACCAGCGCTGGCACCAGATCGGCGCCGACAAGGTGCCGTCGGCCGATGGCGTGATGAAGTTCGAGGCCGATGCGCTGGCCGCCGACGGCATCGCCTACGCGCCGGTGCCGCCGCGTTACCGCACCCCGTACTTCAGCCACATCATGGGCGGCTACTCGGCCGGCTACTACGCCTACATCTGGTCGGAGGTGCTGGACGCCAACACCCAGGAGTGGATGCTGAAGAACGGCGGCCTGAAGCGCGAGAACGGCGACCACTTCCGCGCCACCCTGCTCTCCCGTGGCGGTACCCGCGACGCGCTGGACCTGTTCCGCGACTTCGCCGGCCACGAGCCGCGTATCGAGCCCCTGCTGAAGAAGCGCGGCCTCGACTGACCTGCTGCACGAAGACGCCACCTCCGGGTGGCGTCTTTTTTTGTGCGCCGGTTTTCCACAATCGGTGTGGATGAAACCCGAGCCAAGCTGTGGATAAGCGCCGGAAACGCCGCAGCGGCGGGGCTGTCAAGATGGTTGGCCAAATTTTCGCCACATCCTCAGCGCGGTACCAGCACACCTCCGGGAATGCCCTCCGGCGACAGCAGCACCTGCCACAACTGTGCGCGGCGGCTGCGGAAGCTGGCCATCGACCCGGCCAGATAGAACCGCCACATCCGACGGAAGCGCTCGTCGTAGCGCGCATCCAGGGAATCCCACGCCGACTCGATGTTGCGCCGCCAGGCCTGCAGGGTGAGGTCGTAATCGGTGCCGAAGTTGTGCCAGTCCTCGATCACGAACAACCCCTCGCTGGCGGCGGTGAGCTGTGCGGCTGACGGCAGCATCGAATTGGGGAAGATGTAGCGTGCGATCCACGGGTCCGTGCGCTGCACCGAGACATTGCTGCCGATGCCGTGCAGCAGGAACAGGCCGTGTGGTGGCAGACATCGGCGCACCACCTCGAAGTACGGGCGATAGTTGCGCACGCCGACGTGCTCGAACATGCCGATCGAGAACGCCGCGTCGAAACGCTCGTCAAGGTCGCGATAGTCCTGCAGCCGGATCTCCAGCGGCAGCCCCGCGCACAGCCTGCGCGCGTAGTCGGCCTGCTCGGCGGAGATGGTCACGCCGACGCCGCTCACCCCGTAGCGTTCTGCGGCGAACTTGAGCGCCTCGCCCCAGCCGCAGCCGATATCGAGCACGCGCATGCCCGGGCGCAGGCCCAGCTTGCGGCAGACCAGGTCCAGCTTGGCTTCCTGCGCCGCATCCAGGTCCCCGGCCTCGCGCCAGTAGCCGCAGCTGTAGACCAGGCGACGGCCCAGCATCGCCGCGTACAGGTCGTTGCCGAGGTCGTAATGGCGGCGGCCCACCTCGCCACTGCGTCCGCGGCTCTGCGGATTGGTCAGCCGCGCGACCAGCACATCGCGCAGCGCGGCGATCCCCTGCACGCGCTCGCCAAGGCGTGCCTGGATCAGGCGCAGCAGCAGGCCATCCAGGGAGCCGGTGTCCCACCAGCCGTCCATGTAGGACTCGCCCAGGCCAAGCGAGCCCTGCGCCAGCAGGCGCACCCACAAGCGATCGTCGCGTGGCTGCAGGTCCCAGTCGCGATTCCCGCCGATGCGCACATCCGCCTCGGCAAGCAGCGCCTCGACCCGACGCCTCGCAAGGGGGACATGCCCCATGCGCGCCTCCTACTGCACGAACAGCGTCCGGTACTCCCCGGCCACGTAAGGCAGCAAGCGTGCGGCCGGCACCTCGGCGTACTGTACCCCGTCCGCGTACGGACCGACCTGGTACGGCGGGAACACGAAGCGCAGGGCACCGATCCGGCCGTCGGGCGCGGCCACCGGCTCGAACTGGGCGAAGTTCGCCGGCTCCGGGCCGGTGCCCTCGTCAATCATCCGCAGCGCCGAGCCGAGCAGGCGCTGGCGGTCGTCCGCCTCCAGCGCGGCGTCGCCAGCACGGACCTGGGCGGCTGCGCCGAGCTGCTCGGCTACCTGCGCCGCCACGGCGTCCCAGCCATCGGCGCCGGGGATAAGCCGCTCGGCCGTCAGCATCTCGTCTCGTCCGGGCAACCAGACAAAGCGCACGACCAGGGGTTGGCCGTGGGCCCCGCCGGTGTAGAGGCTGCCGTCGCCGGCCACCGCCACCAGCTGCGGGGTCTGCATCAGGATGCGGAAACCGAGCGACAGGTCGTACGGGATCGCAGGCGGCTCTTCCAGCGACATCGCCGCCTGGACCAGCTCCTCGCGCGCGGCCTGGGCGTAATCGTGCATGGCCCTGGCCAGCCCCGGATAAGCGGCTGCGCTGGGCGGATAGCTGATTCCCACCAGGTAGCGCTCGGTGCGCTCCATGACATCTTCCAGGGTGACCGGCGCCCCGGCAGCCGTGCCTGGTGCGCCGGCGGCACTTTCCGGGGGATGCCCCTCGGCCGGGGCAGGAGCATTGGAAGGAGAACGGTCGCTGCATGCGCTGACCGCCAGCGCGGCGAAGAGGACGATCCAGGTCCGGGGTTTCATGCACTTTCCTTGGAAGCAGTGGCGCGGTGTTCCGTGTTGCATCAGCCGGCGAGGGTGTCGGCGAATTCCGGGTGGCGCGAGACCCACACCGCCGCGTACGAGCAGGCGGGCACCACCTTCCAGTGGTTCTCACGCGCATGCTCGAAAGCGGCCTGCACCAGCCGGCCGGCAAAGCCGCGCCCGCCGATCGCCTGCGGTACCCAGGTGTGGTCGATCACCATCAGCCGTCCTTCCCGGCGATAGGTCAGCTCGGCCTGGTGCCCATCCAGCTCGAAGTGGAAGCGGTGGGTGGCGGCATCGTGGAGGATGGTCGGAGCGGGCAATGCATCATTCATGACAGTGGCGGGATGACCATTCAGCAATGTCATGTTGCGGCGGCGCCGGAGAAGCCGACGTGAGGGCCGCCATTGCACTGGGCCATCGATCGGGTTTATTCATACATGTGAAGCCGGTGCTGACGGATTCAGACATGGGTATACAGACCGACCACCCCCTGCGCTGGGATGAGACCGAGGCCTCCCTGCTGGAAGGCCTCTGCCAGATGGCGCTGGAGGGGCGTACCGAAAGCTCCGAGTACCGGCAGCTGGCGATGGAGATCTACCAGCGGCTGGTGGCGGCCTACACCGCCCGCTGAGCACCGGCCGGCGCCACACGCGCCGCGTCGGGCTGGTCAGCGCTGGTCACGCCGTCGCTGGGTGCGCCGGTCCTGGGTGCTGGCGCTGCCCTGGATCGCCCGGGTCCGCGCCTCGCCCAGATGCAGCTCCTGCTGCTTTGCGGCGGCTTCCGGGGACTGGGCGGTTGCCGCGGGGGTGGGCGCCGCCTGCGCTGAAGCGCCCTCCAGCAGCCTCCACGCCGGCACCTGGCGCGCCTGCTCGTTGCGCGCGGCCAGCAGTTCCTGGGTGCGCTGCAGCGCCTGCTCCGGCGTGGGCCGGCTCGGCTTGCCGGCGCTTTTGCGGGTTGTCCTGGCGACGGTGGCCTGCTTGGTCGGCGTGCGCGCCTTCGATGCCTTCTTCGCCTCAGCTGTCGCGGTTGCAGACTTCTGGCCGGCAGTCTTCCGGGGCGCCTTCGTGGCCGAAGCCGTCCTGCCAGACGCGACCTTCCGCGTCGCAACCTTTCCGGTCGGCGATTTCCTTGCCGCGGTGCTCTTTGCGGGGGTCTTCCTTGCCGCAGCCTTCTTCGCGACAACTTTTTTCGCTGCAGCCGTCTTGACCGTGGCCTTCTTTGCCGCGGTCTTCTTTACCGGGGCCTTGCGGGCGCTGCCGCTGTCCGATGCGCTGCTGTTCGTGGCAGGCGCGCGGGTCGCCGACTTCCTGGTCGCCGCCTTCTTCGCTGCGCGGGCCGGTGCAGCGGACTTCCTGGCTGCGGTCTTCCGCGTGGCGGTGGCTTTGCGCGCGGCCGCTCCCGTGGTCTTCTTCGCCGCAGCCTTGCGGGCGGTCGTCTTTGCGCCGGTCTTTTCCGCCGCAGAGCTCGCGCCAGTGCCGGCCTTTGGAGCTCTGCCGCGGGACGTACCCGCCGCTGCCTTCCTGGTGACCGACTTGGTCGCCTTTTCAGCCTTGCCGGCCGTGTCGGAAGTTGCGCGCCTTGCACCGTTTCCGGTGCCTTTGCCGCGGGTGCCTGCCTTGCCCGAACCGGTGGTTCCGGCCCCGGTGGAAGTGGTCTTCCGGGTCGCCATGGGTGCCTCCGTCGCTGGGGTGAACCCCGGCAGGCTGGCACGCCGGACATGCAGGACGGGTGAGCGCGGCCCTCAGAGGAAGCTGGGATTCAACAGCTGGTGCCAGAATATCTGCAGCACCCGCGGCTCCATCGCGACCATGAAAAGCACGCCGTAGGCGGCGCCCGCCAGGTGCGCGCTGTGGTTGATGTTGTCGCCGCCACGGCGATCCATCCAGATGCTGTAACCGACGTAGAACACGGCGTAGAGGATGGCCGGCGCCGGGATGAACAGCACCAGGATGATCGTCCACGGCAGCACCATGATGAAGGCGAACAACACCGCCGACACCGCGCCGGATGCGCCCAGGCTCAGGTAGCGCGGGTCGTCGCGGTTCTTCAGGTAGCTCGGCAGGATCGCCACCACGATCGCCGACAGGTAGAACAGCGGGAACGTCAGCCAGCTCCCGGTCACCTGCAGCATCAACCGCTCGATCTCGCGGCCGAAGAAGAACAGCGTGACCATGTTGAACAGCAGGTGCGGGAAATCCGCATGCAGGAAGCCGTGGGTGACCAGGCGCCAGTATTCCCGCCCGCGGGCGATGGCCGGCGGCCACAGGATCAGCCGGTCCAGCAGGCGGCGATCGCTGAAGGCGCGCCAGGACAGCAGCGCGGTGATGGCGATCAGTGCGAGGGTTACGGGATATTCCATCGTCAGGCCGCCGCGCGGTAGTTGTCGACCATCCGGTAACGCCTTGCGTACAGGCCGAAGGCCATGGCCGCAAGGAACGCGAAGATGGCGAAGAAGAACATCAGGAACGCGGCCTCGCTTAGCCCGGTGCTGGCGATCTTCTCGGTGACCGTGCCATTGCGCACCGCGGCGTTGGACAGCAGCACCCACAGGTTGCCGATGGTGGTGGTCAGGTTCCAGAAGCTCATCACCACGCCCTTCATCGCCTGCGGCGCCTGGCTGTAGGCGAACTCAAGGCCGGTGGCCGAGACCAGCACCTCGCCGAAGGTCAGCAGCGCGTAGGGCAGGATCTGCCAGGCGATGGACATCGGGTTGCCGCCATCCATCATCACCTGGATGCCACCGACCACCACCCAGGCCAGGCCGGAGAAGGCGATGCCGGCGGTCATCCGTCGCAGCGCGGTCGGCTCCCAGCCGAAGCGCCGCAGCGCCGGGTACAGCACCAGGTTGTTGAACGGGATCAGGATCATCACCAGCGCCGGGTTCAGCGCCTGCATCTGCGAGGCGGTGAACCAGTCGGGCATGGTCATCTGCTGGCCCTGCAGCACCCAGGTCGAGGCCTTCTGGTCGAACAGCGAGAAGAACGGCGTGGTCAGGGCGAAGATCACCAGCACGCGCAGCACCGACCGCACGCCCTCGACCGCCTCGTCCGGGTGGGCGCCGCGGGCGCGGTCGAGCTGCAGCATGGTGCCGCCACCGATGCCGGCCAGCGCCAGCACCAGGGCGATACACAGGCAGATCACGATGCCCAGGGTCGGCACCAGCAGCAGCGAGGCCGCGGCGGCGGCCAGGCCGATGGCCGCGATCCACAACCCCGGCCGGCCCTGCCCCGGCGCCTGCGCGAACAGGGCGGTACGCACCACGTTGCCGAAGGAGTTCGGGTCCTTCGGCGGCAGCGGCACCAGCACGTAGCGCTTGCGCCCCATCCAGAACACGAAGGTGGCGATGAACATCAGCACGCCGGGGATGCCGAAGGCCCACGACGGGCCCAGGTTCTTCAGCGCCAGCGGGATCAGCAGCGAGGCGAACAGCGAGCCGATGTTGATGATCCAGTAGAACGCGGCCAACACGACCCGGGCCAGGTGCTTGTTCGACTGGTCGAACTGGTCACCCATGAACGAGGCCACCAGCGGCTTGATGCCGCCGGCGCCAAGCGCGATCAGGCCCAGCCCCAGGAAGAACCCCTGGCGGCTGTCCTCGAACAGCGCCAGGCAGGCGTGGCCGGCGCAATACACCAGCGAGAACCAGAGGATGGTGTGGTACTTGCCGAAGAAGCGGTCGGCCAGCCAGCCACCGAGCAGCGGGAAGAAATACACGCCGATCATGAAGCTGTGCATGATGTCCTTGGCCTCGGATGCACGGCCCTCGGCGGTCATCTCCTGCAGCAGCAGCGAGGTGATCAGGAACTGCACCAGGATGTTGCGCATGCCGTAGAAGCTGAAGCGCTCGCATGCCTCGTTGCCGATGATGTAGCTGATCTGGTGCGGCATGCGCCCCTGGCCGGCGGTGGTGGTGCTCATCCTGGATGACCGTCGCAAAAGAAACAGAGGTTACCCGATAGGCCGCCCGCGCCGGTACCGGATCCCCCGCTTCCAGGCCGCCCTGCCGTCGCTCCACTTAATGAATCGACCACGGTGCCTTCGCACCGGCGATGCGTGGCGGCGCCTACGGTTGGGGCTCCCTTCCCCAACCGCACGGAGCACAAGATGAGCAAACTCACCGGCAAGCGCGTCGCCATCCTCGCCAGCAACGGCTTCGAGGAGTCCGAGCTGCTGGAGCCGCTGCGCGCCCTGCGCGAGGCCGGGGCCGATGTCGAGGTGGTCTCGCCCGAATCCGGCTCCATCCAGGGCATGCGCCACTTCGAAAAGGGCCAAAGCGTGGACGTGGACCAGGGCGTGTCCGACGCCGACGCGTCCGACTACGACGCCCTGGTGATCCCCGGCGGCCTGTTCAATCCGGACGCGCTGCGTGCGGACGACGACGCGGTCCGCTTCACCCGCGCGTTCTTCGAGGCCGGCAAGCCGGTCGGCGCGATCTGTCATGGCCCCTGGGTGCTGGTGAACGCCGATGTGATCGGCAAGCGCGAACTGACCTCCGTGCCAAACATCCAGCGTGACCTGGAAAACGCCGGCGCACGTTGGGTCGACCGCGAAGTGGTGGTGGACCAGGGCCTGGTGACCAGCCGCACGCCCGACGACCTGCCGGCCTTCTGCGCCAAGCTGGTGGAGGAGATCGCCGAAGGCCACCACAACGGCCAGGAGCGCTCGGCGTGAGCCGGTCGATGCTCGCAGCCGGCGCGCTAACCCTGGCGCT
The DNA here is from genome assembly GCA_023391775.1 of Pseudomonadota bacterium. Classification (GTDB taxonomy): domain Bacteria; phylum Pseudomonadota; class Gammaproteobacteria; order Xanthomonadales; family Xanthomonadaceae; genus Pseudoxanthomonas. Next base: position 8,256 of record JAEWAG010000417.1, read on the forward strand.
GGCCGCCTGCGGTGGCGAGCCCGCGCAGCCCGAGGCGACGGCACCCGGTGCCGCGGCGGAGGTGCCGACCACGGCCGGGGATGGCCCGGTTCCGGCCGAGGCCATCGACTACGGCTCCGGCGTCGTCGAAAGCCAATGGGACTGCGACGGCCAGCGCGTGGCGGCCCGTTTCGACAACACCGCCGGCACCGTGACCCTGACCCACGAACGGGGTGAACTGGTACTGCCGCAGGCGACCTCCGCCTCCGGTGCCCGCTATGCGGATGCCAATGGCAACGAGCTCTGGAACAAGGGCAACGAGGCCAGCCTCACCCTGTCCGGGCGCGACGCCGTGCAGTGCCAGCAGGTGGTGGCGGACTGAGCCCGTCCTCCGGTCCATGACGCGACGGCCCGCCAACTGGCGGGCCGTCCTGCGTCCGGGGCTCAGACCGCGGTGGTCGAGCGCAGCGCCGCGATCCGCTCGGCCAGCGGCGGGTGGCTGAGGAACAGGCGGCGCATGCCCTGGCCCAGGCCGCCGGAGATGCCGAACGCCGCGATCTGGTTCGGCAGCGTGTTGTGGCCCTGGTTGAGCGAGAGCTTCTCCAGCGCGGAAATCATCTTCTGCCGGCCGGCCAGCTGCGCGCCGCCGGCATCGGCACGGAACTCGCGCCGGCGCGAGAACCACATCGCGATCATCGTGGCGAACAGGCCGAACACCAGCTCCAGCACCAGGACGATGCCGAAATAGGCCAGGCCACGGCCCTCGCCTTCGCGGTTGCCGGACAGGTAGCTGTCGACGATGCCGCCGACCACGCGCGCCAGCACGATCACGAAGGTATTGAGCACGCCCTGCAGCAGGGCCATGGTCACCATGTCGCCATTGGCCACGTGCGCGACCTCGTGGCCGAGCACCGCCTCGGCCTCGTCGGCGGTCATGTTGCGCAGCAGACCCGTGGACACGGCCACCAGCGCGTTGTTGCGATTGGCGCCGGTGGCGAAGGCGTTGATTTCGGGCGCGTCGTAGATCGCCACTTCCGGCATGCCGATGCCGGCCGCCTGGGCCTGGCGGCGCACGGTCTCCAGCAGCCAGCGCTCGGATTCGTTGCGCGGCTGGGTGATCACGTGGGCCCCGGTGCTGCGCTTGGCCATCCACTTGGACAACATCAGCGACAGCAGCGAGCCACCGAAGCCGAAGATCGCGGCCATCACCAGCAGCCCGCTCATCTGGTTGGAACTGACACCCAGCAGCGACATCACGATGCTGGCCAGGAACAGCACGGCAAGGTTGGTGGCAAGGAACAGGGCGATACGGCTGAACACGAGAGTGACTCCAGGCGGGGATGGCCGATAGGCCGGTCGGGGCGGAGATGGTAATGGACAGACTTGAATTCAAGTCTTGCGCCCCGCGACCATGACGCGATGGCGCAACCGCAACCGCACTCGCCCCCGCCCCCCGCCTACCGTGGACGCTTCGCGCCCTCGCCCACTGGTCCGCTGCATGCGGGCTCGCTGGTGGCGGCACTGGGCAGCTGGCTGCTGGCGCGCAAGGCCGGCGGCCAGTGGCTGGTGCGGGTGGAAGACATCGATCCGCCGCGCGAGGTTCCCGGTGCAGCGGATGCGCAACTGGCGGCACTTGCCCGGTTCGGCCTGGTGTCCGACCTTCCGGTGGTACGCCAGAGCCAGCGCCATGGGCTCTACCGCGCCGCGCTGGATCGCCTGCTGGACCAGGGCCTGGCATTCCCCTGCTCCTGCAGCCGCAGCGAGCTCGCCGCCGCCGGCGGCATCCATCGCCGCTGCGTGGCCCTCGCGCCGCGGGCCCGCCCCGCGATCCGCCTGCGGGTCGATGACGGCTGCACCGTTGCCTTCGACGACGGCCTGCAGGGCCGCGTCGAACAGGACGTGGCCGCGGCGGTCGGCGATTTCGTCCTGCTGCGCGCCGACGGCTGCTGGGCCTACCAGCTGGCAGTGGTCGTGGACGATGCGGACCAGGGCGTCACCGACGTGGTCCGCGGGGCCGACCTGCTGGACTCCACGCCACGCCAGATCCTGCTGCAGCAGGCGCTCGGCCTGCCGACCCCGCACTACCTGCACCTGCCGCTGCTGCTGGATGCCGGCGGCCAGAAACTGTCCAAGTCCAGCGCGGCGCTGCCGGTCGATCCTGCGGATCCGCTTCCCGCACTGCGTCATAGCTGGGCCCTGCTTGGACAGGATCCGGCACCATTGCGGAGCGAAAAAACGGTGGATGCACTGTTGTGGCGCGCGGTTTTGCACTTCGACGGGGCAAGACTGCCGCCGCGCTTGCACTTTCACAAAGCGCTCACTACAACTGCGCAGGACATTTCTGAATAGCCGAAGACCCCGGAGGGGCCAGATGAACAGTCGCGTCGCGCTCGTCACCGGTGGTACCGGCGGCATAGGTACCGCCATCTGCAAGCGCCTGGCCGACATGGGCCACAAGGTCGCGACCAATTTCCGCAGCCGGGAGAAGGCCGAGGCATGGCAGCAGCGGATGCAGGCCGACGGCTATGCGATCACCCTGGTCGAAGGCGACGTGGGCACCCCCGAAGGCGCGGCCGCGCTGGTTCGCGGGGTCGAGCAGGCGCTGGGCCCGGTGGAGATCCTGGTCAACAACGCCGGCATCACCCGCGACACCACCTTCCATCGCATGACCGCCGAGCAGTGGCACGAGGTGGTCAACACCAACCTCAACTCGGTGTTCAACGTCACCCGCCCGGTGATCGAGGGCATGCGCGAGCGCAAGTGGGGACGCGTGATCCAGATCAGCTCGATCAACGGTCTGAAGGGCCAGTACGGCCAGGCCAACTACGCCGCGGCCAAGGCCGGCATGCACGGCTTCACCATTTCGCTCGCCCGCGAGAACGCGCGGCTGGGCATCACCGTCAACACGGTATCGCCGGGCTATGTGGCCACCGACATGGTGATGGCGGTGCCGGAGGACGTGCGCGCCAAGATCGTGGCCGACATTCCCACCGGCCGTCTCGGTACCCCGGAGGAGATCGCCTACGCGGTCGGTTTCCTGGTCGACGAGCAGGCGGGATGGATCACCGGTTCCAACCTGGACATCAACGGCGGCCACCACATGGGCTGGTAAGGCGTCAATGGGTCTTGCGGCAGTTGCATGCGCTGCTGCAGTGCGCCATGCTCGGTGGCACGTAAAGCCCCCGAGTGAGCGCTTAACTAGATGGCCGCCACCCGCATCATCAAGAAGTACCCGAACCGCCGGCTGTACGACACCGAGATCTCCAGCTACATCACCATCGAGGACGTGCGCCAGCTGATCCTCGACGGGGAGTCGTTCGAGGTGCGCGACGCCAAGAGCGGCGAGGACCTCACCCGCTCGGTGCTGCTGCAGATCATCGCCGAGCAGGAGCAGGACGGGGAGCCGATGCTCTCCACCCAGCTTCTGAGCCAGATCATCCGTTTCTACGGCGACTCGCTGCAGGGCTTCATGGGCAACTACCTGGAGCGGAGCATGACGCTGTTCCTGGAGCAGCAGCAGACCTTCCACCAGCAGATGGGCAACCTCCTCGGGCAGACCCCGTGGACGGCCATGAACCAGCTGACCGAGCGCAATCTGGAGCTGTGGCAGGAGTTCCAGCGCGGACTCGCCGGCAGCATGGGCCGCCCGACCGGCACCGCGCCGCGCGACGCGGGGACGCCGCCGGCGGGCAAGACCCGCCGCTGACCGCTGCCGGCATCACTGCCGGCAGAACTTCTCCCGGTACGCCAGGGCCTTGGGCATCAGCCCCTGCAGGGTCTGGATGCGGGTGCCCGGGTTGGGATGGGTGGACGCGAACTCCGGCGGCGCCTGGCCGCCCGAAGCGCTGCCCATGCGCTCCCACAGCCCGATGGCCTCGTTCGGGTCGTAGCAGGCCGCCGCCGCGAGCATCAGCCCGACCTCGTCGGCCTGGGTCTCGTGGCTGCGCGCGTAGGGCAGCAGGTAGCCATACCCCATCGCAGCCTGCACCATCTGCTGGTACTGCGGGTCGCCGGTGGCCGCGCCGGCCATCTGCCCGATCTGCGCCAGCTTCTGCTGGCTCATGCGCTGCTCGCCGTGGCGCAACAGGGCATGGGCGATCTCGTGGCCCATCACCACCGCCAGTGCATCCTCGCTCTGGGCCACTGGCAGCAGCCCGGTGTAGACCGCCATCTTCCCGCCTGGCAGGCAGAACGCATTGGCCTGCCCGGAGGGAATGACGTTGACCTCCCATTCGAACTGCTGCCAGTGGGTCGGCGCCTGCATGCCGTGCTCGGCCGCCAGCGCCGCGGTGACCTCGTCGACCTGGTCGATCAGGCGTGCCGCGACCTGCTGCACCTGCCGGGAGGTGGGATCGGACCGCGGCAGTGGCGGCTCCTGGGACAGGATCTCCTGGTAGGCCTGCAGCCCCAGCGCACGCATCTGCTCGGGGTCGAGGCTGCCGTCGATCAGGACCTTCTCGCCGGTGTACGGGTCCTCGGTCTGGTTGGACAGGTAGTAGCACCCGCCGTAGGCCAGGAAGCCCAGCACGATGATCCAGCGCAGGCCGCCGCCCAACCCACCGCCGCGCCTGCGGCCAGGCTGCCCGGCACGGTTTTCCATCTGCATCGTCCTCTCCCTGTCCTCAGATGCCGCGCACCAGGCGGAAGCCGATGCGCGCGCTGGTCACGTCCGAATCCATCCGTGAACGCCACGCGGCCCGGGTCTGTGCCGGCGATCCGGCCCAGGAGCCGCCGCGCACCACCCGCGCCCGGCATCCCGGGTTGTACCAGGCCGCACCGTCGGCTGGCGCCCGCCGGTAACTGGCGTGCCAGCAGTCGGCGACCCACTCGGAAACATTGCCGGCCATGTCGTGAAGGCCCCATGCATTGGGTTTGAAACGGCCGGCCGGTGCCACGCCCCAGTACCCGTCGCCGTAGCCGACGAAGCCGTTGTTCCAGGTGCGCCCGCTGGGGGAGACGTCGTTGCCGCCGGTGAAGTTGCCGCTGTCAGGGGGCGGCACGCCGTGGTCGCCCCAGGGGAAGCGGCCAGGATTGCCGGCGCGCAGCGCATACTCGAATTCGGCCTCGCTCGGCAGGCGGTAATGGCGGCCGGTCTGCTCCGACAGCCAGGCCGCGTATGCCTCCGCGTCACGGACGCTCACATGCAGTACCGGATCGCCGGGATCGGCCGGGCGGCCGTCGTAGCCGGATTGCCAGTCCACCCCGCTGCGGCGCACGAAGTTGCCGCTGCGCTCGTCGTACACCAGCGAGTTGCCGCGGCGGGTGGCGCGCGGACGGGCGCCGGCGGAAGCCACGAAATGCCCGAAGTCGGCGACCGTCACCTCGGTCAGGGACATCGCGAAACCGCGGTTGAAACGCACGTAGTGGGCGGGCTTTTCGGCATCGGCGGCCAGCGGGTCGCTCTCTTCCGACCCCATGCGGAAGGCGCCATGGGGCACCACCACCATCTGCGGGCCGCGGCTGCCGTCGGCCAGGCCGTCGGTGAACACCTGGCCCGGGCGCAGCAGGCCGTAGTAGGTGACCAGGTCGATGCGCTCGCGCAGGTTGGCCACCATGCGGTCACCCGGTCGGGCGATACGCAGGGCTTCGGCCAGGCGCACGCGCGCATCGCGCAGGCCGTCCGGGCGCAGCAGGTCGCGCAGGGCGGCGTCGCGCAGCCCGGCCAGTGCGCGCGCCCGTTGGGCTTCGATC
>JAEWAG010000137.1 GCA_023391775.1 Pseudomonadota bacterium
GCGCGGCATCCGGGTAGCGGTCCGGCCGCAGCCGGCTGGGCGCCTGCGGCAGCACCGCCAGCAGCGCGGCCTCGGCTGGCGACAGCGCCGAAGCCGGCTTGCCCAGGTAGGCCCAGCTGGCGGCCTCCACGCCCTCGATGGTGCCGCCGAACGGGGCCCGCTCCAGGTACAGCTGCAGGATCTGGTCCTTGGACAGACGCGCTTCCAGCTGCAGCGCCCGCGCCATCTGCCGCAGCTTGCCAGTGGCGCTGCGGGTGTCGCCGCCCTCAAGGATGCGCGCGACCTGCATGCTCAGGGTCGAACCGCCGGACACGATGCGCCCGCTGTGCAGCCACTGGACCACGGCCCGTGCCAGCGCGCCGGGGTTGATGCCCGGGTGGTGCCGGAACCAGCGGTCCTCGTAGGTCAGCAGCGCTTGCAGATACAGCGGCGAGACCGACTCGACCGTGGCCGGATAGCGCCAGATCCCGTCGCGGTCGGCGAACGCGCGCAGCGGGGTGCCGTCGGCAGCGGTGACCACGGTGGCGATGCCATCGGCCCCGGGCAGCGGTGGCGGGAAAGCCAGGTCCAGCACCAGCAGCGTCGTCAGCAGCGCGGCCGCCCCCCAGCGCAGCCACGCCCATGCCCGCCGCGGCCGGCGTGGCGAACGAGCCTTCGTGCTGGATTGCTGCATGCCCTGCCCCTCTCCCGTCCAGGCCATTTGAAGCGATCCGGCAGCGCGGCGGAAGCGCGGGGGCGGGCGGGCGGTCACGGTGTCCCCGGAGTCCAGCGCTACCGGAAAGGCCAGGCGCGGGTATCGACGATGCTGGCCGGTGAGATGCCCCTGCGTCGACACCTCCACGGGGCCCGCACCCTGCCACCGGCAGGCGTTCCCTGGCGGACATCGCTGGCCCCGCAGACACGACTCCCCGAAGCGCTGTGCGTCGGCCGGACCGATGGCCCGGGAAGCCCCACGAAAAAGGGCCGGTTGCCCGGCCCCTTCAGGTCTCGCGTCCCCGCCTTCCGATCAGCGCAGGCCGGTCTCGCTGCGGGCGATGACCAGGCGCTGGATCTCCGAGGTGCCTTCATAGATCTCGGTGATCTTGGCATCGCGGAAGTACCGCTCCAGCGGCATTTCCTTCGAGTAGCCCATGCCGCCGTGGATCTGCACCGCCTGGTGGGTGATCCACATTGCCGCTTCCGAGGCGGTGAGCTTGGCGATCGCCGCCTCGGCCGAGAACGGCTTGCCCTGGCCCTTCAGCCAGGCGGCGCGCAAGGTCAGCAGCATCGCCGCGTCGAGCTTGCACTTCATGTCGGCGATCTTGGCCTGGGTCATCTGGAAGGTACCGATCGGCGCGCCGAAGGCCTTGCGCTCCTTCACGTACTCGATGGTCTTCTCGTACGCGGCGCGGGCGATGCCCACGGCCTGCGAGGCGATGCCGATGCGTCCGGCATCCAGAACGCTCATGGCGATCTTGAAGCCCTGGCCTTCGGCACCGACCACGTCCTCGGGGCGTGCCACGTAGTCCTGGAACTCGATTTCGCACGTGGCCGAGGCACGGATGCCGAGCTTGGGCTCGGTCTTGCCGCGATGGAAGCCGTCGCGGCTGGTGTCGACCATGAACGCGGTGATGCCCCGCGAGCCCTGCTCCGGATCGGTCACCGCGAACAGGATGATGTAGCGGGCCACCGGACCGGAGGTGATCCAGCTCTTCTTGCCGTTGATGACATAGCTGCCGTCGTCCTGGCGCACGGCGCGGCAGCGCATGGCCGAGGCGTCCGAACCGGACTGCGGCTCGGTCAGGGCGAAGGCGCCGATCTCGCGGCCCTCGGCCACGGCGCGCACGTACAGCTGCTTCTGCGCCTCGTTGCCGTTCTTGAGGATGCCGGTGCAAAACAGCGAGTTGTTGACCGACATGATGGTGGAGTGAGCGGCATCTCCGGCGGCGATCTCGATCATCGCCAGCGCATAGCCGACCGCATCCATGCCCGCGCCGCCGTACTCGGCCGGGACTTCGATGCCCATCAGCCCGTTCTCGCCAAGCAGGCGGATGTTGTCCAGCGGGAACTCGCCACTGTGGTCGAACTTCTCGGCACTGGGCGCGATCACGTCCTGGGCGATGCGGCGCGCCACGTCCTGCAGCATCAGTTGTTCTTCGGTGAAGCTGAAATCCACAGTGACCCCTCCGGTCGGTATTTGTAGCGATTGTAACCACTTGGCCATTCGGCGGCGTATGCGGTTGACCGGCCAATGCGTGACGAAGGACAATCATCGCTATATCGCGATAGGAAGATATCTATGGATCTGGAGGACTGGTCGGTACGGCTGAAAGTCTTTGCCGATGCGACCCGGGTACGCCTTCTGGCCCTGCTCGAACTCGAGGAACTCACCGTGGCTGAACTGTCGGCGGTCACCCGCCTGGCGCAGCCGCGCGTTTCCACCCATCTGGCCCGGCTCAAGGAGGCCGGCCTGGTGCGCGACCGCCGTGCCGGCGTGTCGGCCTACTACCGCTTCGACGAAGCCACGCTCGACCCGGCCCAGCGCGCATTGTGGCAGGCCCTGAGTACCGGCAGCGACGACCCGCTGCTGCGCCAGGATGCCGAGCGCCTGCCGGCGGTGCTGGCGGCGCGCGCCGCCGACCAGAACTGGGCCGACAGCGTCGCTGGCGACATGGAGCGGCACTACTCCCCCGGCCGCACCTGGGAGGCGCTGGCGCGCAGCGCACTGCCGCTGCTGCATACCGGCGACGTGCTGGACATCGCCTCCGGCGACGGCGTGCTGGCCGAGCTGCTGGCTCCGCACTCGCACCGTTACGTGTGCATCGACACCAGCGCACGGGTAGTGGCGGCGGCCAGCGAGCGCCTGCGCCGGCTGGAGAACGTGGAGGTGCGCGAGGGCGACATGCACGCCCTGCCCTTCGATGAAGCCAGCTTCGACCTGGTGGTGCTGATGCATGCCCTGACCTACGCCGACCGCCCGGCGGCGGCCGTGGCCCAGGCCGCACGCGTGCTGCGCAAGGGGGGCCGGCTGCTGCTTTCCAGCCTGGCCCGGCACGAGCACAAGACGGTGGTGGACACCTACGGGCACGTCAACCTCGGCTTCAGCGGCAAGGACCTGCGCCGCTTCGCCGAGAAGGCCGGCCTGGTGGTCACCAGCCTGGAAACGGTGACCCGCGAGCGCCGGCCGCCGCACTTCGAAGTCATTTCCCTGATCGCCCACAAGCCCTGACCCGACCATGCCCCGATACCTGCCCTGGCTGCATCCCGACCGTGTCCAACGCCTGGAGCGCGCCCTGGAACAACGCATCCTGGTGATCGACGGGGCGATGGGCACGATGATCCAGCGCCATGCACTGGAAGAGGCGGACTATCGCGGCGAACGTTTCGCACCCGGGTATGACCAGGCGCAGCACGCGCCGCATGAAGGCCACGGCCCGCACTGCGGCCACGACCTGAAGGGCAACAACGACCTGCTGCTGCTTACCCGGCCGGAGTTGATCGCCGGCATCCACGCCGCCTACCTGGCGGCCGGCGCCGACCTGGTCGAGACCAATACCTTCAACGCGACCTCGATCAGCCAGGCCGACTACCACCTGCAGCACCTGGTGTACGAGCTCAACCGGGCCGGCGCCGCCCTGGCGCGCCAGGCCTGCGACGCGGCCGAGGCGGCCACGCCGGAGCGGCCGCGCTTCGTGATCGGCGTGCTGGGCCCGACCAGCCGCACCGCCTCGATCAGCCCGGACGTCAACGACCCGGGCTTCCGCAACACCAGCTTCGACGAGCTGCGGGTGACCTATCGCGAGGCGATCGAGGGCCTGCTAGACGGTGGCGCCGACACGCTCATGGTCGAGACCATCTTCGACACGCTCAACGCCAAGGCGGCGCTGTTCGCGATCGGCGAAGTCTTCGAGGCCCGTGGCGGCCGGGTGCCGGTGCTGATCTCCGGCACCATCACCGACGCATCCGGGCGCACGCTTTCCGGGCAGACCGCCGAGGCCTTCCACACCTCGCTGGCGCATGCGCGGCCGCTGTCGATCGGGCTGAACTGCGCGCTGGGCGCGAAGGAGCTGCGGCCGCACGTGGAGGCGCTGGCCCAGGTTTCGCCGTACTACGTCAGCGCCCACCCCAACGCCGGCCTGCCCAACGCGTTTGGCGGCTACGACGAAACCCCCGGGGAGATGGCGGCCACCTTGCGCGAGTTCGCCGAAGCCGGCCTGCTGAACCTGGTCGGCGGCTGCTGCGGCACCACCCCGGATCACATCCGCGCCATCGCCGAGGCGGTCCACGGCCTGCCACCGCGGGTGCCCCCGGTGCGGCTGGAGGACGCGGCATGAGCGGTGCGCCGCGCTACACCCGGCTGTCGGGACTGGAGCCGCTGGTCATCACCCCGGAGCTGCTGTTCGTCAACGTCGGCGAACGCACCAACGTCACCGGTAGCGCGCAGTTCCGCAAGCTGATCAAGGAAGGACGCTACGCCGAGGCGGTGGAGGTGGCGCGCCAGCAGGTGGACAGCGGCGCCCAGATCCTCGATGTGAACATGGACGAGGGCCTGATCGACTCCGAGAAGGCGATGGTGAGGTTCCTCAACCTGATCGCCTCGGAGCCGGACATCGCACGGATTCCGGTGATGGTCGACTCCTCGCGCTGGGAAGTGATCGAGGCCGGCCTGAAGTGCCTGCAGGGCAAGGGCGTGGTCAACTCGATCTCGCTCAAGGAAGGCGAGGCGGTCTTCGTCGAACACGCGCGCAAGGTGCTGCGCTACGGTGCGGCGGTGGTGGTGATGGCCTTCGACGAGCAGGGACAGGCCGACACCTGCGCGCGCAAGGTGGAGATCTGCACCCGCGCCTACCGCATCCTGGTGGACGAGGTCGGGTTCCCGCCCGAGGACATCATCTTCGACCCCAACATCTTCGCCATCGCCACCGGCATCGAGGAGCACGACAACTACGCGGTGGACTTCATCGAGGCCACCCGCATCATCCGCCGGACCCTGCCGCACTGCCATGTCTCCGGCGGCGTGAGCAACGTGTCCTTCTCCTTCCGCGGCAACGAGACGGTACGCGCGGCGATCCACTCGGTGTTCCTGTTCCACGCCATCCGGGCGGGCATGGACATGGGCATCGTCAATGCCGGTGCCCTGCCGTTGTACGACGACCTGGATCCGGAACTGCGCGAGCGGGTGGAGGACGTGGTCCTCAACCGTCGTCCTGACGGCACCGAGCGCCTGCTGGAGATCGCCGAGCGCTACAAGGGCAGGAAGGGCGAGAAGAAGGCCGAGGACCTGGCCTGGCGGCAGAAGCCGGTCAACGAACGCCTCGCCCATGCCCTGGTGCACGGCATCGATGCCTTCGTCGACGAGGACACCGAGCAGGCCCGCCAGCAGGCCAGCCGTCCGCTGGACGTGATCGAAGGCCCGCTGATGGATGGCATGAACGTGGTCGGCGACCTGTTCGGCGCCGGCAAGATGTTCCTGCCCCAGGTCGTGAAATCCGCGCGGGTGATGACGAAGGCCGTGGCCTACCTGCTGCCGTACATCGAGGCGGAGAAGCTGCGCACCGGCGATGCCGGCAGGAACAACGGCCGCATCGTCATGGCCACGGTCAAGGGCGACGTGCACGACATCGGCAAGAACATCGTCGGCGTGGTGCTGGCCTGCAACAACTTCGAGGTCATCGACCTGGGCGTGATGGTGCCGGCGCAGAAGATCCTCGACGCCGCGCGCGAGCACCAGGCCGATCTGATCGGCCTGTCCGGCCTGATCACGCCCTCGCTGGAGGAGATGAGCCACGTGGCGCGCGAGCTGCAACGCCAGGGCTCCACCACGCCGCTGATGATCGGCGGGGCGACCACCTCGCGTGCGCACACCGCGCGGAAGATCGACCCGCACTACAAGGCCCCGGTGGTCTGGGTGAAGGACGCCTCGCGCGCGGTGGGCGTGGCCCAGTCGCTGATCTCCGCGGAGCTGCGCGGGCCGTTCGTGGCCGCCAACGAGGCCGACTACGCCGAGATCCGCACCCGCCACGCCAACCGCGGCGACGCCAAGCGCCTGGTCAGCCTGGACAAGGCGCGCGCCCAGCCGTTCCGCTGCGACTGGTCCGGCTACCAGCCGCCCGCACCCAACCAGCCCGGCGTGCACAGCTTCGACTGGCCGCTGGAAGACCTGCTGCCCTATATCGACTGGACCCCGTTCTTCCAGGCCTGGGAGCTGGCCGGCAAATACCCGGCCATCCTCACCGATGCCGTGGTCGGGGCCCAGGCCAGCGACCTGTTCCGCGATGCCCAGGCCATGCTGGCCCGGATCGTGGAAGAGAAATGGCTCGGTGCGCGGGCGGTCTACGGCCTGTGGCCGGCCAACAGCCGTGGCGATGACGTCATCCTGCAGCACGCCGATGGCCCGGCCACCCTGCACTTCCTGCGCCAGCAGGTGGACAAGCCGGTCGAGCGGCCGGACTTCTGCCTGGCCGATTTCATCGCACCTGAGTCCAGCGGCGTGCAGGACTGGATCGGCGCGTTCGCGGTAACTGCCGGCATCGGCATCGACGCACACGTGGCCCGCTTCGAAGCCGCGCACGACGACTACAACGCGATCCTGCTCAAGTCGCTGGCCGACCGCCTGGCCGAGGCCCTGGCCGAACACCTGCACCACAAGGTCCGCACCGGATTCTGGGGCTACGCCGCCGACGAACAGCTGGACAACGAGGCCCTGATCGCCGAGAAGTACCGCGGCATCCGCCCGGCACCGGGTTATCCGGCCTGCCCGGAACACAGCGAAAAGGCGACCCTGTTCCGCCTGCTGGACGCGCCGGCCAATGCCGGCATGTCGCTGACCGAGAGCTTCGCGATGCTGCCTACCGCGGCCGTGTCCGGCTACTACTTCAGCCATCCGCAGAGCCAGTACTTCGTGGTCGGCCGGGTCGGCAAGGACCAGGTCGCCGACTACGCGCGGCGCAAGGGCGTGGACAAGGCCCAGGTCGAGCGCTGGCTCGCCTCCAACCTCGACTACGACCCCGAATGAGCGGCAGGCGGCCCCCTGCCGCGGCGGCGGGGGCTACGCCTACAATGGGCAACCCTTACACCGGAAACCTTTCGATGCAGCCTCATTCCGTCCGCGCCGTGGTCACCGGCGGTGTTTCCGGGCTTGGCCTGGCCGTCGCCACCCGTATCGTCGCCGATGGCGGCAAGGTCGCCCTGCTCGACGTCAATGACGACAAGGGCGCCGCCGCGGTGCAGGCGCTGGGCGCCGGCAAGGCCCGCTACTTCCGCACCGATGTCACCGGCGAGGCCGCCGTGGCGGCGACCCTGCAGGACGCGCACGACTTCCTGGGCGGCCTCAACGTGGCGGTGAGCTGCGCCGTCATCCTCGGCTCCGGTCGCGTGCTGGGCAAGGAAGGCCCGATGCCGCTGGACGGCTTCGCGCGCACGGTGATGGTCAACCTGGTCGGCAGCTTCAACGTGGCCAAGGCCGCCGCGACGCTGATGCAGAACAACGAGCCGGGCGAGGACGGCGAGCGCGGCGTGATCGTCAATACCGCCTCGGTCGCCGCCTACGAGGGCCAGATCGGCCAGGCCGCCTATTCGGCTTCCAAGGCCGGCGTGGTCGGCATGACCCTGCCGATGGCGCGCGAGCTGTCCCGCTTCGGCATCCGGGTGATGACCATCGCCCCGGGCGTGTTCTGGACGCCCATGGTCGACGGCATGCCCGAAGCCGTACAGCAGTCGCTGGCGGCGACGATCCCGTTCCCGCAGCGGCTGGGCCAGCCGGATGAATTCGCCGATACCGTGGCCTTCATCCTGCGGACCCGCTACCTCAACGGCGAGACCATCCGCCTGGACGGCGCGACCCGGCTGGCGCCGAAGTAAGCCGTGATTGGCAATTCGTGATTGGTGATTGGAAGAAGCGACAACAGCGCCCCTCCAGACCCGTCGCGGATCCCAGTCACCCGCATCGAATCACTATTTACCAGTCACGAATCACGGATTCCCCATGAAAGCCAGCGACATCAAGAAGGGCAACGTCGTCGAGTACAACAACGGCGTGTACCAGATCCGCGACATCGAGCGCAGCTCGCCGCAGGGCCGCGGCGGCAACGTGCGTTTCCGCTTCATCATGTACTCGGTGCCCGGCGGCGCCAAGCTCGATGCCAGCTTCGACGCCGATGACAACCTCACCGAGGTCGAGCTGCTGCGCCGCCTGGCCAGCTTCTCGTACAAGGATGGCGAGGCCTTCGTGTTCCTCGACGACGAGGACTACACCCCCTACACCCTGGACCCGGCCGCGCTGGGTGATGCGGTGGGTTACATCACCGACGGGCTGACCGGCATCTACGTGCAGGTGATCGACGAGCAGCCGGTCGCGATCCAGCTGCCACAGCACGTGACCCTGGAAGTGGTCGAGACCCCGCCGGAGCTCAAGGGCGGCACCGCGACCAAGCGCCCGAAGCCGGCCAGGCTCAGCACCGGCATCGAGATCATGGTTCCGGAGTACATCTCCAACGGCGAGCGCATCCTGGTCAACACCACCACCGGCGAGTTCGGCGGCCGCGCGGACTGAGCCACCCAGGCCCCTGGCCGCGCCTGCGGCCGGGTGCCGTGCAAAGGGGCGCGCCTGCGCCACTTACCCGGCGTGCGCCTGCCCCGCCAGCACGCGCAGCCGGTCCCCAAGCCGGACCAGGTTGGCCTCGGTCCCATCCAGGCGCTCGCGGCGCACGGCGGGCAGCAGTTCGCGTGCCCGCTGCTCCAGCTGCCGCACGCCGCGCTGGCGCCGCTCTCCGGCCTCCGCCAGGCGCGCCTGCAGCTGCATCCTTTCCTTGGCCTGCGGCAGGCCATACCCGCCCAGGCCTTCGAGCCAGCTGGCGGGCCGCCCGAACGCGTCGCCGGCTTGCAGGAACTGGCGCAGCTCCGCCACCAGGTCCGCGTCGCCGGCACGCCGCAGCCAGCGACGCTTGAGCTGGTCGCGCGCCAGCGCCTGCTCGCGGCGCAGGGCCGCCGTTTCCAGTACCAGCAGCGCAGCGGCACTACGCAGTCCTGCACGGCCGATCGCCTCGGCACGCACAGCCGGAGGCGACTCCATCCAGGCGCTGGCATCCGCCGGCGCAAGCTGCAGCTCCTCGCGGGCCACCGCGTAAAGCGCCGCGTAGTGCGCACCGGCGGACTCGAAGCGGAAGCCCAGCCGCAGCTGCTGGTCGGCGTCGGCCGGGATCGCGGCCAGGTCCAGCAGCCCCTGCCCTTCCAGCCTGCGGCGCAACCCGTGCGGGGTGATGGAACGCAGCGGCAGCGCGGCCAGCCGCGGTAGCGCATCGTGCAGCAGTTTCCAGGTTTCCACCGCGCAGTTGTTGTCGATGAAGCGGTAGCGGCCGTCGTAGCTCCAGTGCAGCTGCGCCGCGCGCCGGGCCAGGGCCGTGCGCTCGTCCGCATCCAGGGCCAGCGGCAGTGAGCGCAGGTCGCGCAACTCGACCCGGGTGTATTCGTCCACCACCTGTTCCAGCGGAAGCACGTACAGGCGCGAGGGATAACCGCCCGCCAGGCCGCGCCAGCTGGAGATCTGCAGGTCGTCGACGAAGGCCCGGAAGGACAGCACCAGATGGTGCTGCAGGTCCAGGCGGCAATCCGGGCCGGGCGTACGGCCGGGCGCGCACACCACCAGGCGCAGCATGGCGTGGCCCCAGCGGCTGGCCATGCCCTCGCCGTCACCGGCCA
>JAEWAG010000099.1 GCA_023391775.1 Pseudomonadota bacterium
CCCGGCCCGCGCGGCGCGCGCCCGGGCTGGGCGAGGCGATCGATGCGCTGGGCGACAACCCGCTGCCGACCCTGCTGGTGGTGACCCCGGCTGGCAGCGGCGGCCCCGACGACGCGCGCCTGGCGGAGGAACTGGACGCGATGCCGCAGGTGGACCTGGTCCAGCACGACGCCCTGTGGCGGCAGCGCCTGGATGCCTGGCTGCAGTTCGGCCAGCGCGTGGTCCAGGTGCTGTCAGTGCTGCTGGGCCTGGGGGCACTGCTGGTGGTGGGAAATACCGTGCGCCTGGACATCCAGTCGCGGCGCGAGGAGATCGGCGTACTGCAGCTGCTGGGGGCCGGCGACGGCTTCATCCGCAGGCCGTTCCTGTACCTGGGCATCTGGTATGGCCTGGGCGCGGGCGTGCTGGCACTGGGCCTGATCGCCGCCGCCGGCGCCGCCCTGGCCGGACCGCTGGCCACCCTCAGCGGCAGCTACGGCAGCCAGTTCGCGCTCAAGGGGCTGGATGCCCTGCACTCGTCGATGGTATTGGTGGGCACCGTCGTACTGGGGTGGCTGGGGGCCTGGGCGGTCACCGGTCATTTCCTGCGCCAGACCCGTCCCACGGAGACCTGATGGCCGTGCAAGAGCTCAAGCACCTGATCAGCGACAGCCCCCGGGTGATGGTCGCCGATGGCTCCAAGCTGGTGCGCAAGCTGATCGCCGACGTGCTGGTGCTCGAGCTGCCGGGCGTGCAGGTGGTCGGCTGCTCCAGCATCGAGGAGGCCCGCCAGGCGCTGGAGCAGGGCACGGTGGACCTGGTGACCACCGCGCTGTCCCTTCCGGATGGCGATGGCATGGAGCTGGCGCGCAGCGTGCGCGCCGCCAACGGCCAGGCCTACGTGCCGGTGATCGTGGTGTCCGGCGATGCCCAGCAGCACCTGGTCGAGCGTCGCTTCACCGAGTACGTCACCGACTATTTCGACAAGTCGCTCGGCCACGAGGCGCTGGCGGAGTTCATCCGCGGCTACGTGCAGCCCGAGCCGATCCCCGGCGCGCGGGTGCTGTACATCGAGGACAGCCGGGTGGTGGCCGAGGCGACCAAGCGCATGCTCGAGCGCCAGCAGCTGGACGTGCTGCACGTGCTGACCGCCGAGGAGGCGTTCGCCCTGCTCACCGCCGAATCGCTGGGCCGGGTGCCGCGCATCGACCTGGTCCTCACCGACGTCACCCTCAAGGGCGAGCTGAGCGGGCGTGACGTGGTCGAGCGCATCCGCGTGGACTTCGACTACGGCAAGCGCCGCCTGCCGGTGCTGGTGATGACCGGCGACGCCAACCGGCACAACCAGTCCGGGCTGCTGCGCGCCGGCGCCAACGACCTGGTGCAGAAGCCGATCGAGGAGCGCCTGCTGGTGACCAAGGTCCTGTTCCAGCTGCGCCTGGCCCGGCTGGAAGGCCGCTAGCCTGCGCCGGCCGTCCTGCGAGGACGGCCAGCCGCCCCGCATGCCTGGAACCGCCATGTCCGACGAATCCGCCATCCGCCTCGAGCCGTCCTGGAAGGCGCGCATCGGGGACTGGCTGCTGCGCCCGGAGATGCGCGAGCTCTCCCGCTTCCTGCGCCAGCGCAAGGCCGAGGGCGTCAACGTGTACCCGCCGGGGCCGCGCCTGTTCGCGGCCTTCGACGCCACTCCGTTCGACCAGGTCAAGGTGGTGATCCTTGGCCAGGATCCCTACCACGGCCCGGGCCAGGCCCACGGGCTGTGCTTCTCGGTGCTGCCGGGGGTGCCGGTGCCGCCGTCGCTGGACAA
The DNA here is from genome assembly GCA_023391775.1 of Pseudomonadota bacterium. Classification (GTDB taxonomy): domain Bacteria; phylum Pseudomonadota; class Gammaproteobacteria; order Xanthomonadales; family Xanthomonadaceae; genus Pseudoxanthomonas. Next base: position 1,787 of record JAEWAG010000099.1, read on the forward strand.
CATCTTCAAGGAGATCGGGCAGGAGCTGGGCCTGCCGCGCCCGGACCACGGCTGCCTGCTGCCCTGGGCCCGGCGCGGTGTGCTGCTGCTCAATGCGGTGCTGAGCGTGGAGCAGGGCAAGGCGGGCGCGCACCAGGGCAAGGGCTGGGAGGGCTTCACCGACCACGCCATCCAGACCCTGGCCAGCGAGCGGGAAGGTCTGGTGTTCATGCTCTGGGGCAGCTACGCCCAGGCCAAGGGGAAAGTCATCGATACCCGCCGCCATCGGGTGCTGCGTGCGCCGCACCCTTCGCCGCTGTCGGCGTATCGCGGTTTCTTCGGCTGCGGGCACTTCACCGCCGCAAACGAATACCTGACGCGCCGCGGCCAGGCCCCGGTGGACTGGTCGCTGCCGCCGCGGGCGGAAGTAGAGGCCATGCTGGCCGCACAGTCTGCTAAAACAGAACAATAAGTGTTCTGGTTGCAGGTTTATCCTGCCAATGTAATCAATCATGCTGTCGGCCATCCGAAACCCGCGCGCCGCGGGTTCCGCCGGAGGCCGCCATGCACCATCTGTATGCCCTGCTTTCCCGAATCGCCCTGTCGCTGGTGTTCGCCGCCGACGGCTGGGACCGGCTAGGGGCGGCCGGGACGGGCCTGCCCGTGCTCATGGCGGCTTTGCAGCTGGTGGCCGCGCTGGCCCTGCTGGCCGGCGCCTGGACCCGGCCGGCGGCCCTGCTGCTTGCAGCATTGACGCTGGTTCCCGGCCTGGTCCTGCCCGGCGCGGGCGCGCCGCAGCAGGCCATCGACCTGTTCTGGAGCCTGCTGCTGGGCGGCGGCCTGGTGCTGCTGGCCGCGCACGGCCCTGGCGATTTCAGCTTTGATGCCCGGCGAGGCGACCGCGGCGCCAGGTCCGACGATCCCCACATGACCCCTGGAGGTGCCCTGTGATCACCCTGCGACCGGCCGCCGAGCGCGGCCATGCCAACCACGGCTGGCTGGATTCCTGGCACAGCTTCTCCTTTGCCGGCTACCAGGACCCGGAGCACGTGCACTGGGGCCCGCTGCGGGTCATCAACGAGGACCGGGTCGCCGGCGGGCAGGGGTTCGGCACCCATGGCCACCGCGACATGGAAATCATCAGTTACGTGCTGGAAGGTGCCCTGGCCCATCGCGACTCGATGGGCAACGTGGAACGGATCCTGCCCGGCGAGGTGCAGCGCATGAGCGCCGGCACCGGCGTGACCCACTCGGAATTCAACCCGGAGCCGGACCAGGCCACCCATTTCCTGCAGATCTGGATCCTGCCCGAGCGCACGGGCATCCGCCCGGGTTACGAGCAGAGGCGTTTCGGGCCGGAGGAGAAGCGGGGCCGCCTGCGCCTGCTGGTTTCGCCGGATGGCGCCGACGGCTCGTTGAAGATGCACCAGGACGCGCGCCTGTTTGCGGGCCTGTTCGACAGCGGCGAGGCCGCCCGCCTGGCCATCGCCGAGGGCCGGCTGGCCTACGTGCATCTGGTCCGGGGCACGGCCACGGTCAACGGGCACCGCCTCGGAGCCGGCGATGCACTGCTGTACCGGGACGAGGCCGAGGTCGTGGTCGGGGCCGGCGAAGATGCCGAGGTGCTGGTGTTCGACCTGCCGCCGCTCCCGGCCCGGTGACCCCGCGTGTGACCCCGGCCCGGTGCCGGGG
>JAEWAG010000113.1 GCA_023391775.1 Pseudomonadota bacterium
GGTCAAGGCCGGCGATACGCTGGGCATCATCGAGGCGATGAAGATGTTCAACCCGATCGAGGCCGACACCTCCGGCACCGTGGTCGCCATCCTGTGCGAGAGCGGCCAGCCGATCGAGTTCGACCAGCCGCTGTTCGTGATCGGCTAAACGCCGATCACGACGGGATTCGGGATTCGTGATTCGGGATTCGCAAAAGCAGCGACCCCACGAGCGCCTCGACGTATGGCGCGACGCGATGGCGCTGGTCGAGTCGATCTATCGGATCACGGCCCGATTCCCGCAAGAGGAACGGCTTGGCCTCAGCATGCAGTTGCGCAGGGCAGCGGTAAGCGTACCGTCGAACATCGCGGAGGGCGGCGCCCGTCGCTCGACCGCCGAATACCTGCGCTTCCTGTCCATGGCACGAGGCTCCCTCGCCGAAATCGGCACCCAGCTGGAGATCGCCGAGCGCTTGGGCTACTGCGAACACGACGCCGAAACCAACGACCAGCTCGATCGCACGTTCTCCCGACTCAATGCATTGATCCGCTCGCTCGACACCACGCGAACCGTTCGCGATCCGGGCGCCTCCTACGAATCCCCAATCTCGAATCCCCAATCCCATGCTTGATAAAGTCGTAATCGCCAACCGCGGCGAAATCGCGCTGCGGATCCTGCGCGCCTGCCATGCGCTGGGCATCCGCACCGTCGCCGTGCACTCCACGGTCGACCGCAACCTCAAGCACGTCGCCATGGCCGACGAGTCGGTCTGCATCGGCCCGGCGCCGTCCACCGACAGCTACCTCAACATGGCCTCGATCATCGCCGCCGCCGAGGTGACCGATGCCCAGGCCATCCACCCCGGCTACGGCTTCCTGTCCGAGAACGCGGACTTCGCCGAGCGCGTGGAGCAGTCCGGCTTCATCTTCATCGGGCCCAAGGCCGACACCATCCGCCTGATGGGCGACAAGGTCGAGGCGATCCGGGCGATGAAGGCCGCCGGCGTGCCGTGCGTGCCGGGCTCGGGCGGGCCGCTGGGCGACGACGTGGTCGCCAATGCCAGGATCGCCCGCGAGATCGGCTATCCGGTGATCATCAAGGCCGCCGGTGGCGGCGGCGGCCGCGGCATGCGCGTGGTCCACGCCGAGGCCGCGCTGAAGGCCGCCATCGAGACGACCAAGACCGAGGCCAAGGCTGCGTTCGGCAACGGCGAGGTCTACATGGAGAAGTACCTGGAGAACCCGCGCCACGTGGAGATCCAGGTGCTGGCCGACGGCCAGGGCAACGCGATCCACCTGGGCGAGCGCGACTGCTCGATGCAGCGCCGCCACCAGAAGGTGGTCGAGGAAGCACCGGCGCCGGGCATCACCGCCGAGCAGCGCGCCGAGATCGGCAAGGTCTGCGTGGAGGCCTGCATCCGCATCGGCTACCGCGGCGCGGGCACCTTCGAGTTCCTCTACGAGGACGGGCGCTTCTACTTCATCGAGATGAACACCCGCATCCAGGTGGAGCATCCGGTGACGGAGATGGTTACCGGCATCGACCTGGTGGCCGAGCAGCTGCGCATCGCCTCCGGCCAGAAGCTATCCATCCGCCAGGAGGACGTGGTGCTGGACGGCCACGCCATCGAGTGCCGGATCAACGCCGAGGACCCGGAGACGTTCTTCCCCAGCCCCGGACTGATCCAGCACTTCCACGCCCCGGGCGGCCCGGGCGTGCGCGTGGACACCCACATCTACGAGGGTTACCGGGTGCCGCCGAACTACGACTCGATGATCGGCAAGCTGATCGTGCATGGCCCGGACCGCGAAACCGCGATCTGCCGCATGCGCGTGGCCCTGAGCGAGATGGTGGTCGACGGCATCAAGACCAACATCCCGCTGCAGCAGCGGATCATGCGCGACAAGGGCTTCCAGGCCGGTGGGCAGAACATCCACTACCTGGAAAAGCGCCTGGCCGAGCGCAAGAACCGTTCGATCGCGCTGGGCTGAGCCTGGCGCCGGGCGTCACCGTGCAGGAGCCGGCATCGCCGGCCCCTTCGCGTTTGCGCCGCGGTGCTGCGTGAGACAATGCCCGCCCCTTCCCGGACCTGCCCGCCATGCCCTATCTCGAACTTAGCCTGCGCAGCACCGAGGCCGAGCAGCCGCGCTACGAGCGCGCGCTGGAGGACGTGGGCGCGCTGTCGGTCACCCTGCTGGACGCCGACGCGGACACCCCGAACGAGCGCGCCATCCTCGAGCCCGGGGTGGGCGAGACGGCGGTGTGGAAGTCGCTGGTCCTGACCGCGCTGTTCGAGGCCGACACCGACGCGCTGGCCCTGCTGGCGGCACTGGAATCCTTCGATCCGGACCTGGACTGGAGCAACGCCTCTTTCCGCGCGGTCGAGGACCAGGACTGGGAACGGGTGTGGTTGGACCAGTTCCAGCCGATGCGGTTCGGCACCCGCACCTGGATCGTGCCGTGGAACCACGAGCTGCCCGCGGAAGCGGACACGCCGGATGCGGCCGTGGTGCGCCTGGATCCGGGCCTGGCCTTCGGCTCCGGCACCCATCCCACCACGGCACTGTGCCTGCGCTGGCTGGACGGCCTTGCCGACCAGGGCCTGCTGCAGGGCGCGGCCGTGCTCGATTTCGGCTGCGGCTCCGGCATCCTCGCCCTTGCCGCGCTCAAGCTCGGGGCAGGCCAGGCCGTGGGCGTGGACAACGACCCGCAGGCGCTGCAGGCGACGATGGACAACGCCGAGCGCAACGGCGCCGACGGCCGCCTGGCGGTGTACCTGCCGGAGGACGAGCCGGCGGCGGCCTATCCGGTGGTGGTGGCCAACATCCTCGCCTCTGCGCTGGATGCGCTGGCCGAGGTGCTGGCCGCACGGGTCGTGCCGGGCGGACGCATCGCCCTGTCCGGCATCCTCAAGGGCCAGGAGGACGAACTGCTGGAGCGCTACGCCGCATGGTTCGACGACCTGCGCGTGACCGTGGACGGCGACTGGGTGCGGATCGACGGCCTGCGCCGCTGAGCCTGCGCGGGCGGCGGCCGCATGGTTGAATAGCCGCCATGCTCACCGCCTGCCCGCATTGCAGCTTCCTCCTCGCCCAAGCGCCGGGACAGGCGCGTCCGGCCACCTGTCCGCGCTGCGGGCAGGCCTTGGTTGATCCAGCTGGACGGGATTCGGCCACCGGCAACGAGGCGCCTGCCGCCACCACGCCGCGGGCACCCACGCTGGCGACCTTGCTGGTTTCGGAGATCGCTGCGCCCGTAACAGCGCCCGCACCTCCCGCGCCGGCCGAAGCAGCGACACCGGGCACTCCCATTTCCGCACCTGCCGCGTCCGTGCCATCGGCTGCGGACCCGGCACCCACCCCGCCGCCCCCGGGCGCACTGGCCGGAGGGGCTGGCGCCCCCGCCCCATCGCGGCCAGCACACCCACACGCGTACTGGCCGTGGGCGGTGATCGCAGGACTGTCACTGGTTCTGGTCCTGCAGGTGCTGCTGGCCGACCGCGCGCGGCTTGCGGCCGACCCGCAATGGCGACCGGTGGTGGAACGGGCCTGCGGCCTGCTCGGCTGCAGCCTGCCGCCGTGGCGCGAACCGCGCGCGTTCGCGATGCTGGAGCGCAGCGTGCGCCCGGCCCACGCCGATGGCGCGTTGCAGGTGCAGGCGACCTTCCGCAACGGTGCGCGCTGGCCGCAGCCGTGGCCACGGCTGCAGCTCTCGCTCGCCGATGCCGATGGACGCACCACCGGGGTGGGCGTGTTCGGTCCGGAGCAGTACCTGGGCCAGGCGCCGGAAGGCCTGCTTGCACCGGGACAGAGCGCGCACGTCACCTTCCTGGTGCCGGAGCCGGCCGAGCACACCGTGGCTTTCAGCTTCGCCTTCCACTGACCGGTTCAATGGCAGCGGCCTGTCCACCGCGATAGACTCCCTAGCCCGCTCGATGCACGCGCATCACCTTCCGGAATTTCCCGTGCAGCAGAACGCCTCTCCCCGCGCCGACGCCGGCCGCACCGTCTCCCGCCCCCCGCTGCGCGAACATGTCGCCCAGTCGGTTCGCCGGTACCTGCGCGACCTGGATGGCGTGGATGCCAACGATGTCTACGAAATCGTGCTGCGCGAGATGGAGATTCCGCTGTTCGTCGAGGTGCTCAACCATTGCGAGGGAAACCAGAGCCGCGCCGCGGCCCTGCTGGGCATCCACCGCGCCACCCTGCGCAAGAAGCTCAAGGACTACGGGCTGGTCTGAGCCCGAAGCACCGGCCCGGCGGCGGGGCGCGGCTATAATTCCGCTTCTTCCCCGCACCGCTGCCATTCCATGACCGCCGATTTCCTGCCCGTGCGCCGGGCACTGCTGTCCGTTTCCGACAAGACCGGCCTGATCGACCTGGCCCGCGCCCTGGCCGCGCGCGACATCGAGCTGCTGTCCACCGGCGGCACGGCGAAGGCCATCCGCGAGGCCGGCCTGCCGGTGCGCGACGTATCCGAGGTCACCGGCTTCCCCGAGATGATGGACGGGCGGGTCAAGACCCTGCACCCGATCGTGCACGGCGGCCTGCTCGGCCGCGCCGGCATCGACGAGGCGGTGATGGCGCAGCACGGCATCGGTGCGATCGACCTGCTGGTGCTGAACCTGTATCCGTTCGAGCAGGTCACCGCCAGGGCGGACTGCACGCTCGCCGACGCGGTGGAGAACATCGACATCGGCGGCCCGGCGATGCTGCGTTCGGCCGCCAAGAATTTTGCCCGTGTCGCCGTGGCGACCTCGCCGGACCAGTACGCCGGCCTGCTGGCCGAGCTTGAAGCCAACGACGGCAAGCTGTCGGCGGCCAAGCGCTTTGCCCTGTCGGTGGCCGCGTTCAACCGCGTTGCCCAGTACGACGCGGCGATCAGCAACTACCTGTCCGCCGTAACCGATACCTCGGCCGAGGTGCCGGTGCGCAGCGCCTTCCCGGCCCAGTCCAATGCCAGCTTCGTCAAGGTGATGGACCTGCGCTACGGCGAGAACCCGCACCAGCAGGCGGCGTTCTACCGCGACCTGCACCCCGCCCCCGGCTCGCTGGCCACCTTCCAGCAGCTGCAGGGCAAGGAGCTGAGCTACAACAACATCGCCGACAGCGACGCGGCGTGGGAGTGCGTGCGCCAGTTCGACGCGCCGGCCTGCGTGATCGTCAAGCACGCCAATCCCTGCGGCGTGGCCGTCGGCGCCGGGGTGGGCGAGGCCTACGAACAGGCCTACGCCACCGACCCGACCAGCGCCTTCGGCGGCATCCTCGCCTTCAACCGTCCGCTGGACGCGGCCACGGTCAAGACCATCCTCGACCGCCAGTTCGTCGAGGTGCTGCTGGCCCCGGACTACGAGCCGGCCGCGCTGGAATACGCGACGAAGAAGGCCAACGTGCGCGTGCTGCGCATCCCGATGGCCGATGCCACCCCGGGCTTCATCGATACCAAGCGCATCGGCTCGGGCCTGCTGCTGCAGACCGCGGACGACCGCGTCGTGACCCGCGACGAGCTGAAGGTGGTGACCAGGCTGGCGCCGACCGAGGCCCAGTTCGCCGACCTGCTGTTCGCGTGGAAGGTGGCCAAGTTCGTCAAGTCCAACGCCATCGTCTATGCGAAGGACAGCCGCACCATCGGCGTCGGCGCCGGCCAGATGAGCCGCGTCTACTCGGCGCGCATCGCCGGTATCAAGGCCGCCGACGCCGACCTGGTGGTCGAAGGTTCGGTGATGGCTTCCGACGCGTTCTTCCCGTTCCGCGACGGCATCGACGCGGCGGCCGCCGCCGGCATCAAGGCGGTGATCCAGCCCGGCGGCTCGATGCGCGACGCCGAGGTGATCGATGCGGCCGACGAGCACGGCATCGCCATGGTGTTCACCGGGGTGCGCCACTTCCGCCACTGAGGTCTGTCGGCGGTGGTTCGCGGCGGCCGCGCCCCACGGGTGCGGCCGCTTGCGTTTGATGGCCGCGCTCACGGCATCACCTCGCGTTCGCCGCCGCGCCCATAGGCTGGCCGCCAGCACGCCGCCCGGCACCCGGTCCCGGCCTGCATACGCAAGGAGGCGTCATGTGGATACGCGAGGAAGCCGACGGGGACATCGAGGCCATCTGCACGGTGGTGCGCAAGGCGTTTGCGGACGCGCCCGGCGGCGGCAGCCTGGAAACCCGCACCCTCGAATCGCTGCGCGATGACCGCGCCCTGGCGCTGGGCCTGGTGGCCGACATCGATGGCCGGATTGCCGGCCATGTGGCCTTCTCCGTGGCCCGCCCCTCGCGCGATGGAGATGGCTGGTACGTGCTGGGCCTGATGGCGGTGGACCCGGGCGACCAGCGCCGCGGCGTGGGCTCGGCCCTGGTCCACGCCGGCCTGCGCCTGCTCCAGGAGCGCGAGGCCAACGGCTGCGTGGTGCTGGGCGAGCCCGGCTATTACCGCCGCTTCGGCTTCAGGGCCGACCCGTTACTGACCCTGCCGGGAGCGCCGGCAGGCATGTTCCAGGCGCTGCGCTTCACCGACGCCGCGTCCGCGGGCGAAGTCGTCCTGCATCCGGCCTTCGGCCACCACGAGAAGTCCTGAGCGGCCACCGCGGTTGCACGCGAAAGCGCTGCGCCGCCGGGGAGCGGGCGCGGCGGCAGGCTAGAATCGCGGTCCCTTCCGCTATTCACTCCCCGACATGAGCAAGGTCCTGGTCATCGGTTCCGGCGGGCGCGAGCACGCGCTGGCATGGAAGCTCGCGCAGTCCCCGCGCGTCAGCGAAGTGATCGTCGCCCCCGGCAATGCCGGCACCGCCCGCGAGGTCGGGTGCCGCAATGCCGCGGTCAAGGTGACCGACCTGGACGGCCTGCTGCAGCTTGCCCGCGACGAAGGCGTGGCGGTGACCGTGGTCGGTCCCGAGGTGCCGCTGGTGGCCGGCGTGGTCGACCGCTTCCGCGAAGCGGGCCTGCGCATCTTCGGCCCGACCGCCGCAGCCGCGCAGCTGGAAGGCAGCAAGGCCTTCGCCAAGGACTTCCTCGCCCGCCACCGCATCCCGACCGCGTTCTACGCGGTGCACACCCAGGTCGATGCGGCGCTGGACTACATCCGGCAGAAGGGTGCGCCGATCGTGGTCAAGGCCGACGGCCTGGCCGCGGGCAAGGGCGTGATCGTCGCCATGACCCTGGAAGAGGCCGAGGCCGCGGTACGCGACATGCTCTCCGGCAATGCCTTCGGCGATGCCGGCGCGCGCGTGGTGATCGAGCAGTTCCTCGAAGGCGAGGAAGCCAGCTTCATCTCGATGGTGGACGGGAAGACCGCGGTGCCGATGGCCACCTCGCAGGACCACAAGCGCGTGGGCGATGGCGATACCGGCCCCAACACCGGCGGCATGGGCGCCTACTCGCCGGCGCCGGTGGTCACCCCCGAGGTGCATGCGCGGATCATGCGCGAGGTGGTGGAGCCGACCGTGGCCGGCATGGCCGCCGACGGCATCCCCTTCACCGGCTTCCTCTACGCCGGCCTGATGATCGATGCTTCCGGCGCGCCCAAGGTGATCGAGTTCAACGTGCGCTTCGGCGACCCGGAGACCCAGCCGGTGATGCTGCGCCTGCAGTCGGACCTGCTGGAGCTGGTCGAGGCGGCGATCGATGGCCGCCTGCACGAGGTCCAGGCGCAGTGGGATCCGCGGCCGTCGCTGGGCGTGGTGCTCGCCGCGCGTCCGTACCCGGAGTCGCCGGTGACCGGCGAGGTCATCAGCGGCCTGGACGCGGTGCCGTCCGAAGCGAAGGTGTTCCACGCGGGTACCGCGCTGGATGCCGAGGGCAATGTCACCAGCGCCGGCGGCCGCGTGCTGTGCGTGACCGCGCTGGGCGAGAGCGTGGCCGACGCCCAGCGCCGGGCCTACAGCGGCGTGGACGCGATCTCCTGGGACCACGCGTTCTGCCGCCGCGACATCGGCTGGCGCGCGATCGCGCGCGAACAGGGCAACTGAGGCCATGGGCGGTCGCGTAGAACCGTTCCGCGCGATCGCCATCAGCCAGCTGGCGCGCGCACTTGAAGCCGCCGGCCGCTCCGTGGTGCACATGGAGTTCGGCCAGCCCTCGACGCCGGCACCGGCCGCGGCGCTGGCGGCGGTGCGCGAGGGCCTCGACCAGCCGCCGCCGGGCTACTGGGAAAGCGTGCCGCTGCGCCAGCGCATCGCCCGCCACTACCGTGATGCCTATGGCGTGGACGTGGATCCGGCGCAGGTCATCCTCACCTGCGGCGCCTCGCCAGCGCTGCTGCTGGGGATGCTCTCGCGCTTCGAGGCCGGGGACCGCATCGCCTTCGCCCGTCCCGGCTACATCGCCTACCGCAACACCGCCATCGCCGCGCGCCTGCAGCCAGTGGAGATCGGCTGCGGCCCGGAGTGCCGCTACCAGCTCACCGCCGCGGCGATCGCCGCGCTGGATCCGGCGCCGGCCGGCGTGATCCTCGCCAGCCCGGCCAATCCCACCGGCACCATCATCGAGCCCGAAGAGCTGCGCGCGATCGCGGACGTGTGCCGGCAGCGCGGCATCGTGCTGCTGTCCGACGAGATCTACCACGGCCTGCATTACACGCAGCCGGCGCATTCGATCCTGCAGTACGCACCGGATGCGATGGTGGTCAACAGCTATTCCAAGTACTACTCGATGGTGGACTGGCGCCTGGGCTGGCTGCTGGTGCCGGCGTCGCACGTGGACACCGCGCGCGCCTACGCCGGAAACCTGTTCCTGACCCCGCCCTCGCCCAGCCAGCAGGTCGCGCTGGTGGCGATGGACTGCGTGGAGGAACTGGAGGACCACCGCGCCACCTACGCGCGCAACCGCCAGCTCCTGCTCGATGCCCTGCCCTCGCTTGGCCTGGAGCGCATCGCCCCGCCCGATGGCGCGTTCTACATCTGGGCCGATGTCAGCCACCTGACCACTGACAGCCTGGAGTTCTGCACGCGCATGCTCGAGCAGACCGGCGTGGCCCTGGCCCCGGGCGTGGACTTCGATCCGGTCGACGGCCACCACTTCATCCGCTTCAGCTTCGCCCCGGCCACGGCGCAGGTGGAGGAGGCGCTGCGCCGGCTGCAACCGTGGTTCGCCGCGCAGCCGCGGATCCGCTGAACGCTCAGCTGCCGGGCGCGCCGTCGCCCAGGTAATCCAGCGCCACCTGCAGCATCGCCCGGGCGCCATGCTCCAGCGCGGCCTCGTCCGGCGCGTAGTGCGGCGAATGGTTGATCGGCGCCTGCGCCGGGTCCTGCCCGGCCGGCGTGGTGCCGACCAGGAAGTACGCACCGGGCACTTCGTTGGCGAACTGCGAGAAATCCTCGGCGATGGTCTGCAGCGGCATCTCGACGACGTTGTCCGCGCCAGCCGCGGTCTGCAGCGAGGCCAGCGCGCGCCGCGCCAGCTGCGGATCGTTGATCGTGGCCGGTGCGTTGTTCACGACTTCAAGCTCGGCCGTGGCGCCGGCGGCGTGCGCGTAGTCGCCGGCGATGCGTTCGAAGCGCGCGATCACGTCCTCGCGCACGACCGGGTCGAAGGTGCGCAGCGTACCGACCAGCTTCGCCTCATCGGGAATGATGTTGAAGCGCACGCCGGCGTTGAACTGGCCGGCGGTCAGCACCACCGGCGTGCTGGCGATATTCACCTGGCGCGCGATCATGCTTTGGGTGCCCAGCAGGATCTGCGCGCCGACCGTGATCGGATCCACGCCATCCCAGGGACGGGAGCCGTGGGTCTGGCGCCCGCGCACGGTGAGGGTCCATTCGTCGGCACTGGCCAGCAGCGGCCCGCTGCGGAAGCCGAGCTGGCCCACCTGCAGCCCGGACCACACGTGCAGGCCGAACACCGCGTCCGGGCGGAAATCCTTCCACACGCCCTCGTCCAGCATCAGCCGCGCGCCGAACGGCTCGCCGGGCTCGTCCGGGCCTTCCTCGGAAGGCTGGAACACGAACATCACCTCGCCGGCCAGTTCCTGCCGGCGCTCGGCCAGCGCACGCGCCACGCCCAGCAGGATGGCCACGTGCAGGTCGTGGCCGCAGGCGTGCATCACGCCCACCGGCTGGCCGCGATAGGTCGAGCGCACGGTCGAGGCGAACGGCAGCCCGGTGGCCTCCTCCACCGGCAGCGCATCCATGTCCGCGCGCAGGGCGATGCGCGGGCCGGG
>JAEWAG010000144.1 GCA_023391775.1 Pseudomonadota bacterium
CCCGTCAGCTGCAGCGCATCAGCACGCAGTCCAAAGCATCCAGCAGGATGTGGATGACCAGGCCGGTGCCCAGCCAGCGCGTACGACGCGGCAGCAGCATTCCGGCATAGACGGCCATCGCTGGCCAGGTGTGCAGCGGGTGGAAGCCGATGCTGCAGCGCCCGGGCGCATACACCGGATCGGCCAGCAGGTGGTCCACGTCGATCAGCCAGCCGGCAAGCAGCCACGGCCCAGCCGCCCGCCAGTGCCGGGGCCAGAACACGCGTGCGGCCGCAAGCGGCACCAGCACGTGCAGCGCAAGGTGGACCAGTGCTCGCAGTTCGAGATCGGGCACGTCAGTTGGGGCAGGTCAGCGGGAGCGCGATTATGCCCGTCCCGGGCCAGGATCACGCCGGCAGGACAGCCCATATGAGGGCGCGGCAGACGACGTGCCGGACACGACCGCCCCGTTGCAGGGCGGCCGTGCAGGGCGGCCGTGCAGGGCGGCCGTGCAGGGCGGTCAGGCCGCCTTCTTCTTCTTTGCCGCGGCGCTGGTCTTGGCGGCAGCGGTCTTGGCTGCGGCGGCCTTGGCCGGGGGAGCAACCTCCGGCGTTTCCACCTTGGTCAGGACCGGGGTGTTGCCCAGCACTTCGATGCGTCCTCCCGCCTTGCGGAAGGCTTCGAGGTCGTGGGCGATGCGCTCACGGGTGAGCACGCCGGTCGACTTGCCGGTATCGGCAAGCTTGCGGCCCCTGGTGGACGTGCGGGCGTTCTTGCGGTCGGCCATGTGCGTCTCCTTGGTCAGTCGAGGGTGAGCGGGATGCCCAGTTGCCGCTGCTGGCGGTAACGGGCACGGGTTTCGATGCAGCCGGCGCCGCCCATCTCGAACTGGCGGCAGATGGCGGGACGGTCCTGGTAGATCGAGCAACGCAGGTGCAGCGGATCGATGGCCGCGCACCAGCCGTCCTCGTCCTTGGCCATGACTTCCATGCCGTGGCGGTCGATGTCGATGTACCGGGCAGGCACCCGGTCGCCTGGCTGCAGCAGGACCGGCAGTCGGCAGCACACCGCATCGCAGCGCGCGCAATCCACGCCGGCATCCCGCGCGCTCAGGACCGGGTCCCCTGCATGCGGGCTGGAGTGCGCGATTGCGCCGGATCCACGCCGGGGGACCGGCGGGCGGGGAGGAACGGAACGAGGATGTCGTTGCCCTGGAGCAGGCTTCGATGACCCGCGCGATGCGCCTGGGTCCGGAAGCGTGGGGCGCGTGGCAGCGCGCGTAATGGGATGAACTGCCGGATTGCCCGGCGAGTATAGCGCAAATCGCCATTCCGCGCCGAAGTTGTGGCTGTCTGCCGCCAACTGCGGCCAAAACACTGCATTCCGGCAGGTTCGCAAGCCATGGCCCGGCGCTCGTCGCTGCTACCATGCTTGCTTCTGCAACTTTTATCGGACAAGCCATGAACCAGCCGCGCTTTTATCCCATCGGAACCCCGGGGCAGCCGTGGGGCACTGGGGAGAAAGTGCAGTGGCTGGCCGCGCAGCGCCGCCAGCGCAGCCATGCCACCGACGTCGTCGCGCCGGCACGCGCGCTTGGGGCGGCCTGGGACGTGGTCGAATACGGGGCCCTGGACTACGCAGACGAGCACTTCCCGCTGCTGGCCCTGCGCAGCAGCCCCTGGGATGACGGCCTGCCGGTGGCCCTGGTCACCGGCGGTGTGCACGGTTACGAGACCAGCGGCGTGGAGGGGGCGCTGCTGTTCGCCCGCGAACACGCGGCGGCCTATGCCGGCCGCATCAACCTGCTGGTGGTGCCTTGCGTCAGCCCCTGGGCATACGAGCGCTTCCAGCGTTGGAACCCGGAGGCGGTGGATCCGAACCGCTCGTTCCGCGAGCCGAGCCCCGCGCGTGAATCGGCCGCCCTCATGGAGCTGGTCGCGCCGCTGCGCGGGCGCTTCCTGGTGCACGTGGACCTGCACGAGACGACCGACACCGACGAAAGCGAGTTCCGGCCCGCGCTGGCGGCACGCGACGGCAAGCCGTTCGAACCGGACGGCATCCCCGACGGCTTCTACCTGGTGGACGACAGCCAGCGGCCGCAGCCGGCGTTCCAGCAGGCGATCATCGGGGCGGTGTCGCAGGTCACCCATATCGCACCGGCAGACGCGCAGGGCAGGATCATCGGTTCACCGGTGGCGGCCCCCGGCGTGATCGCCTACCCGGTGGTCGAGCTGGGCCTGTGCGCGGGGATCACCGGCGCGCCATACGTCACCACCACCGAGGTCTACCCGGACAGCCCCCGGGCCACTCCGGAGCAGTGCAACCAGGCGCAGGTCGCGGCGGTGTGCGCGGCACTGGATTACGTGCTGGCCAACAGCCAGCGGTAAAGGTTTGGCCGGTTCGTGCCGAAACCGGTTTGGGGCCGCCACGTGCGGCCCGGTCGGCCCGTGGCCGGCGACAGGCCCCGCCGGGGCACGGGCCAGGTGCCCGGGCAGGCGGGCATCATCCAGCTGATCCCAGGGGCGGAGGTCGCATGCGGTGGATCGCCAGGCTGTTCGGACGCGGGCCCGTGCCTGCGGCGCCGGCTGCCGCACCCGCCTGGGGTGGAGAGACGCAGGAGGCCGCAGCCGCGGCCACTGCGGAACCTGCCGCGCACTGGAGCGTGCGCCTTGCCGCCCTGGCCCTGCCGGCGGAGGCGGCCGACCCGGGCGTGCAGATGCGCCTGCTCTCGGAGGTCGAGGCCAGCCTGCTGCGCCTGGTGCACGAGCGCGTGCGCCTGCCGCGGCGCCCTCAGCTGTTGCCGCAGCTGCTGGGCATGCTCAACGACGACCGCGCTTCCGGGCGCCAGATCGCCGAGGTGATCGGCCGCGACCCGGCGCTGGCCACCAACCTCCTGCGCGTGGCCAACAGCCCGATGTACCGGGTGCATTCCAGTGCGGTCGAAAGCCTGGGGCGTGCGGTGGCGATGGTCGGCACCGACGGACTGCGCCAGCTGGTGGCCGTGGCCCTGATGCAGCCGGTGATGCGGCTGGAAGGCGGTGCGACCGGTACATTGCCGGAGCGGGTGTGGGAGCACACCGAGCTGGCAGCCGGCCTGGCCGCACGTGCGGCATCCGGTCGTGGTGGGGACGCGGTGTTCGCCGCGCAGATGCTGGCCCTGCTGCAGGGGCTCGGCTCGATCATGGTGGTGCAGTCGCTGCGCGATGCCTGCGAGCGGCTGGGATGCGGTGCGCCGGACGCGGTCTCCACGGGCGAGCTGCTGCAGCGCTGGTCGGCGCGGATCGGCCGCGGCATCGCCCAGGCCTGGGAGCTGCCGGCGCTGGACGGACTGCAGGGGCTGTCCTCTCTGGCCGGCCTGGATGCAGCGCTGGAGGCTGTCAGCACGGCGGCCGTGGAGCAGATGGTCGCCGCGTCGCAGCCGTCGCACCCGCCAGCCACCGCAGCAGCCGTGGTGGACGCGTCCTGATCCGCATGCCCGCCGGATGCGCCCGGCGCGGACATATGGATGCGCGGTGCGAACATCCGATGCGGCCATCGCGCGCGCATTCAAATCCGCAGCGTCTTCCAGGTTAGCGGTACCACGGAAAATCCGCGTGCATACGTGTCCTGCGCTGTCTCGAATGGTGCGGCACTAAATCGCCTCGCCAGCGCTGCCGGAAAATCGGAAAGGCGCTGAAAAGGGCGGTGTATTCGCATGAATACGTATGCACAACGGTTTCGGAAGCGTGACCGGCCACTACCATTGCGCCACGCAAGGGGCCAACCCGAGCGCCTATACGTCCGGGCGATCGCATGTGCGACGACCCGGTCGCCGAACAGAATCTTCCTTGGAGAGGGGAAACATGTTGCATCACAAGCGCAACCTGCTGAGCGTGTCGCTGGCCGCGGCCATTGCACTGACCGCGCCCGGTGTGCAGGCACAGGACGCCGCCGCCGAAAGCGCCGGCAGCCAGAACGAAGCCACCAACCTGGACACGGTGGTCGTCACCGGCATCCGCCGCGGCATCGAAAGCGCCATCTCGGTCAAGCGCGATTCCACCTCCATCGTCGAGGCGATCTCCGCCGAGGACATCGGCAAGCTGCCCGACGTCAGCATCGCCGAGTCGATCGCGCGCCTGCCGGGCCTGGCAGCGCAGCGCGTCGCCGGCCGCGCCCAGGTCATCACCGTCCGCGGCCTGTCGCCGGACTTCGCCACCACGCTGCTCAACGGCCGCGAGATGGTCAGCACCGGCGACAACCGCTCGGTGGAGTTCGACCAGTACCCGTCCGAGCTGATCAGCGGCGTGACCGTGTACAAGACCCCGGACTCGGGCCTGGTGGGCCAGGGTCTGTCGGGCACCATCGACATGCAGACCATCCGTCCGCTGAGCATCGCCGAGCGCGTGATCTCGGTCAGTGGCCGCTACCAGAAGAACTCGCTGGGCGAGGCCGCCGGCGTGGATCCGTACGGCAACCGCTTCAACGTCAGCTTCGTCGACAAGTTCGCCGACGGCACCCTGGGCATCGCCATGGGCTACTCGCACTCGGACATGGCCAAGCAGGAGAACCAGGTCGGCCTGTACGAGCCGTGGCAGCAGATCGGTGATGGCTGGCGCCCGGGCGTCGAGCCGGGTACCTGGTACTCCGACGGCATCAAGGCCCTGCGCCGTACCGGCAATGCCAAGCGCGACGGCCTGATGGCGACCATCCAGTACCGTCCGAACAACACCTGGACCAGCACCCTCGACGCGTTCTACACCGACGCCGAGGAGTACGACACCGCCAACCAGCTGGAAATCCACCTGGGCGACTTCAACGGTGGCTATGACCGCCTGGCCGTGGACGACGTGCGCGTCAACGGCAATGGCAGCTTCATCGGCGGCGTGGCGCGCAACGTCTACCCGCTGGTGCGCGGCATGTACAACCACCGCGAGGACAACATCAAGGCCTTCGGCTGGAAGAACGAGATCACGCTGGAGACGGTGCGCATCGAGGCCGACGTCAGCTGGTCCAAGGCCGAGCGCGACGAGACCAACCT
>JAEWAG010000142.1 GCA_023391775.1 Pseudomonadota bacterium
ATGGCCTTCCGGTGCGCTTCGAGCTGGAGCTGGCCGACGCCGGCGGGCAGCCGCTGCACCTGCAGGCCTGGGCGCGTCCGCAGCTGGAGGCCGACGGCCACATCGCGCGCGTGCTGGGCCAGTTCCAGGACGTGACCGCGCAGCGCCGCGCCGATGCGCTGCTGCGCTGGCGCACCGAGCTGCTGGACCGGGTGTCGGCGCTGGGCCACATCGGCGGCTGCGAGATCGAGCCGTCCACCCGCCGCGTGCAGTGGACCGACGAGTGCTATCGCATCCATGGCCTGCCACCGGGCCCCCTGACCCTGGACGACGCCCTGGCGCTGTACACGCGTGATTCGCGCGACGCCTTCGAGGCGGCGATGGCGCGGCTGGGCGACCGCGGCCCGGCCGAACGCCTGGAGCTGTGCTTCTACCGCCCGGGCGGGCAGCGGGTGTGGGTCCAGGTCACGCTGGAACTGGACCGGCGTCCGGGCCTGCCGGAGCGCTTCGTCGCCCTGTTCCGCGACATCAGCCGCGAGCGCGAGACCAGCGAGCGGATCGAGCTGCTTTCGCACTACGACCTGCTCACCGGCCTGCCCAACCGCTTCCTGCTGCGGGTCCAGGTGGAGGAGGCGATCGCCGATGCGCTGGAAGGCGAGGACGCCCCGCTGGCACTGCTGCTGCTGGACCTGGACGGCTTCAAGAACATCAACGACACCTTCGGCCACGCCGCCGGCGACGCCATGCTCAAGGCGGTGGCCGGGCGCATGCACATGGAACTGGCCCAGGGCGACCTGTTCGGCCGCCTGGGTGGCGACGAGTTCATGGTCATGCTGCGCGCCGACGCCGGGCAGGCCCAGGCCACCGGCCTGCGCCTGATCAGCGCCCTGTCCGAGCCGCTGCCGTTCGGCGGGGAGCTGCTCAAGGCCGGCGCCAGCGTGGGCGTCTCGGTGCTCGGGGCGGACGGCACCGCTTTCGACGAGCTGCTGCGCGCTGCCCATGCCGCCCTGCGCGTGGCCCGCGAGCGCGGGCGCAATACCCTGCAGATGCACGACACCGAGATCCAGCGCGAAACCCGTCGCCGGCTGGAGATCGAGCACAGCCTGCGTGGCGCGCTGGAGCGCGAGGAGTTCTCGCTGGTCTACCAGCCGCAGATCAGCATCCGTGGCCGGCACGCGCCGGGCCTGGAGGCACTGGTGCGCTGGCATCGCCCGGAGGGCACGTGCCACCCGGGCGAGTTCATCCCCATCGCCGAACAGACCGGCGAGATCGTGCGCCTGGGCGAGTGGGTGATCGCCGAGGCCTGCCGCCAGGCCGTGGCCTGGCATGCCGCGGGACTGGACTTCAGCCGCATCGCGGTCAACGTCTCCGGCGTGCAGCTGCGCGACCGGGCCTTTGCCGAGCGGGTGGTCGCCCTGTGCCAGCGGGCCGGCTGGCCGCCGGCGCGGCTGGAGCTGGAGCTCACCGAATCGGCTCTGATCCTGGACAGCGAGAGCCTGCGCCACTGCTTCCAGGTGTTCGAGCGGCACGGCGTGCAGCTGGCCGTGGACGACTTCGGCACCGGCTTCTCCAACCTGCACTACCTCAACCGCTTCCCGGTGCAGCGCCTGAAGATCGACCGCAGTTTCGTCAGCGGGATGCTGCACGACTCCGGTGCCGGTGGCGTTACCCAGGCGATCATCCGCCTGGGCCATGCGCTGGGCATGCGCGTGGTCGCCGAGGGCGTGGAAAGCCTGGATGAGCAGGAGCAGCTGCGTGCCTGGGGCTGCGACGAGGTCCAGGGCTACGTGCACACCCGTCCGCTGCCGCCGCGCGAACTGGCGCAGTGGCTGCGCCAGGCCAACGAGGCCGGCGTCATCGAGTGGAACCACCCGGTCAGCCTCGGCCAGGACTGAGCCGGGTCGAGCCCGTGGCGCGAGCTGATCGACAGCTCCCGTGGGCCCTGAAGCGGACGTGCGTTCCCGCGCAGGAGCGCCGTCCAGCCGCAACCACGTACATGTCGGTGGAGAGGACGGTCGATATGCCGGGTTGCCAGACGATGGCAGCTTGGCCGCGGTACACGGCACGAAGGTAATCATCAGCCTCGCGCGGCTGGGGCCGGGGGCGGGCGGGTGCGCCGTAAATCATTGCTTCGGCGGACTGCAAGACCGTCGTCGACGAAAAACGCCGCGTCGCAGCTGCCAGGCAGCTGTCATCGTGCTGCGGTTGCGGCCTGGCGTGGCCGGCATGGCTTCATCACCTCATGGCATCTGCCGGATCCGATGCTCTCGCGGCGCCAGTACCGCGGCGCGCTGCCGGTGATCATGCTCGGCCGGCGCGTCCCAGTCGCGGCATGCAGCAGGAAGCCGGCTGCGCCGCGTGGTGCTTCAGCGGACGGCCGCCACGCTTCCCGGCACGCCCAGGTCCCAGTCCATGCAGCCGAGCAGTGGATCGTGTGCGGGCATGGCCGCGGACCGCGGCGCCACGGCCAGCTCGGCGAAGGCGACGCGTTCGAGCTGGGCCAGCAGGGCTGGCCCCTTCAGGTTGCCGGGCGCCGGGGCGGGGAGGGCGTCGGGAACGCCGGTCACGGTGCCGGCGTGCACGACAGGCCCGGCACCCCGGTTTTCCGGACCCTGCATGGCCGCAGGCCCCGGTGCGGAGCCGGGGCCTGCCGTGCAAGGCGATCGGGCGGACCGGTTCAGAACAGTTCCACCGTACCTGCGCCCATGCTCTGCTGGGTGACCGGCTTGTGCGGCGGCTGTTCCCACTCGCCGCGCAGCTCGCGCAGGCGCTGCCCCAGCTTCTGCAGGGCACGCACCAGCTCGGCATCGTCGGCGCCGTTGTTGCGCTGGAGCAGCTCCTGCAGGGCGATGGCCTCGCGGTTGATCGCATCCAGCCGGTCCAGGTGCACGTGCGCGCCGCCCAGCGCCTGGGTGGCGATGTCCTCGAACTGCAGGGCACGCACCGCCTCGGCCACCGAGCCGTCGATCGCCCGGCCGCACTCGGAGATCTCGCGCATGCCATCACCCAGCGAGGCGTTGATGGCTGCCACGTTCTGAAGCATCTGCGCCGCCTCGGCCCGCGCCTCGCGGGAGCGGTCCAGGTCGCGCGAGGCCATGTGGGTCACGGTCTCGCGCACCTTGGCGATGGCGTCCTTGGAGCTGTGCGCCAGCTTGCGGATCTGTTCGTTGAAGGTGGTCGAGCGCTCGGACAGGTTGCGCACCTCGTCGGCCACCACCGCGAAGCCGCGACCGGCCTCGCCCGCGCGCGCCGCCTCGATGGCCGCGTTGAGCGCCAGCAGATTGGTCTGGTCGGCGATGGACTTGACGTCTTCCAGCAGGGCGAAGATGCCGTCCAGGTGCTGGGCCATCTGGTCGATGTGCTGCACGGTGTTGGTGCTCTGGCCGGCCACCTGCTCCAGCGCCTCGACCAGCTGCTCCATGCGGGAGCTGGCGTGCTGGGCGAAGCGGGCCACGTCCACGCCGCTGTTGCCGTCCTGATCGGCGATGATCCGGGCCATGGCCTGGCTCTGCTGGCGCGACTTGCGGTTCATCGCGTCGAAGCTGCCGCCGAGGCCGGCAACGGCTTGGCGGATCAGTTCGCGGGCGCGTTCGATCTCATGGCGCGAGCCATCGATCTCCTTGCCGACGAAGCTGCGCAGCTCGCCCAGCAGCTGCTCCTGCTCGCGGACCACGCGGCTGTGCTCCTTGCTGGGCGCCGCCGCGGCCGGGGCACGCAACAGCAGCCAGGCCGCGAAGCCGAACCAGCTCAGGGTCTGGGTGGTCAGGATCGCCCAGCGTACCGGCGCCGGCCAGTCGAAGCCGATGGCGATGGGGACGAAAAGGGTCAGCACCAGCGGTGCGGCCATGCGGAAGAACAAGCGGGAGTCCATGGGTGATCTCTGCGGAACCTCGTTCGCAGGTATCGGCCGCGGACCGGTTGTCTTTAACGCCGGCCACACCCTGGTGGTGGCTGCGCCACGCGCCGCCGTCGCTCAGTGGCGGTGCTCGCGGACCGCCTCGGCCATGGCCCGGCGCCCCAGCAGGAAGTGCCACTGGCTGCCGCCGAGCTGGCGCCACAGCATGGCCGAGCGCACCGCGGCCAGCAGCAGGGCACGGATTTCCGACACCACGCCGGCCTGGCCGAGATAGTGCGGATTGCCCTGGACCATGATCCGCGGGCGCAGGTGGCTGATGGTGTCCGCATACAGCGTGCCCAGCGCGGACAGCACTTCCGGGTGCGTGCTGCCCAGTTCGGTCGCGCGCGGTGCGACTTCGGCGATGCCGTTGGCCACGGCCTGCAGGGTGGCCGGCTCGCCGGAGAAACGGCGCTCCAGCTGCAGGGCGGCCAGGGCCAGGCGCGGCAGCAGCGGATCGTCGGCACGGCTGGACAGGTAGCCGTCCAGCAGGCGCAGGCCCGGCGCCAGGGCGGGAACCCCGCCGTACACGGCAGCGGTGGAAGGGGCCTCGATGCGGAATACGCTGTCCAGCACCGGCTGGGCCGCGCTGGTGTCGCTGTGTCCGGTTTCGGCGATGCGCCGCACCTGCTGGAGGGACTGGGCCAGGCCGGCCAGCGCCAGCACGCGATCACTGTGGGGATTTTCCATGCGCCGTATTCTAGCCGCGGCCCGTGCCGGGCTGGGGTGCGTCGGTGGCGGCGATGACCGCGCCGCCCAGGCAGGCGGGGCCGTCGTACAGCACCAGCGACTGGCCCGGCGTGGCCGCCCGCTGCGGCCGCGCGAAGCGGACCGACAGGGTGCCGTCGTCGCGCACCTGCACCTGGCAGGGCTCGTCCTGCTGCCGGTACCGGACCTGGGCGGTGCACTCGAACCGCGCTGCCGGCGGTGCACCCTCGACCCAGTGCATGGCCTCGGTCTGCACGGTGCCGGCCATCAGCCAGGGGCTGTCGCGGTCCTGGTCCACGTACAGGATGTTGCCCGCCACGTCCTTGCCGACCACGTACCACGGCGCGGCCGGACGCCCGCGCACGCCACCGATGTTGAGCCCCTCGCGCTGGCCCAGGGTGAAGTAGAAGACCCCTGGATGGGTGCCCACGCGCACCCCAAGCGGGTCGCGGATCTCGCCCGGCTGGGCCGGCAGGTACTGGCCCAGGAACTGGCGGAAGTCGCGCTCGCCGATGAAGCAGATGCCGGTGGAGTCCTTCTTGGCATGGGTGGACAGGCCGGCCTCGCGCGCCAGCTGCCGCACCTGCGCCTTGGGCAGGTGGCCGATCGGGAACAGCGTGGCCGCCAGCTGCTGCTGGCCGAGCCGGTGCAGGAAGTAGGTCTGGTCCTTGTCGCGGTCGGCGCCGCGCAGCAGGCGCCAGCGGCCGCCCTCGTGCGCGACCCGGGCGTAATGGCCGGTGGCGATGCGTTCGGCGCCCAGCGCGCGCGCCGCGTCCAGGAAGTGCTTGAACTTGACCTCGCGGTTGCACAGCACGTCCGGGTTGGGCGTGCGCCCGGCCGCATACTCGGCCAGGAAGTGCTCGAACACCCCGGCCCAATACTCCTTGGAGAAGTCGCGGAAGTGGAAGGGGATGCCCAGGCGGCCGCACACGGCCACCGCGTCGCGGCGGTCCTCCTCGGCGCGGCATTCGCCGCTGCCGTCGTCGTCCCAGTTCTGCATGAACAGCCCGGCCAGCGGTTCGCCGGATTGCGCCAGCAGCCAGGCCGCGACCGAGGAGTCCACGCCGCCGGACACGCCGACGACGGTACGCGGTGCGCCGCTCACAGCGAACGCACCAGGTCCAGCGGGAGGCGCCGGCCGCCCAGCCAGTCGGCGGCCACCTGCCACACCAGCGGGCTGCGATGGCGTCCGGCCTCCGCGCGCAGCTCCTCCGGCGACAGCCACAATGCCCGCACGATGCCTTCGTCCAGGGGGCGCTGCGGATGGTGGGCGATGGCCGTGCCGGCGAAGGCGAAGCGCAGGTAGTCGCCGCCATCGGGTGCCTTCCACTGGTAGCAGCCGACGAAAGCATCCAGGCGGATGTCCCAGCCGGTCTCCTCCGGGGTTTCGCGCACCGCGGCGGCGGCCAGGCTCTCGCCCGGTTCGAGGTGGCCGGCCGGCTGGTTCAGCACCAGCGCGCCATCGATCGACTCCTCCACCAGCAGCAGCCGCCCCTCGTGGGCGACCACGCTGGCCACGGTGACATGCGGATGCCAGCGGGCCATCAGTACGCGTCCTCCGCATCGGGGCCGCCCAGCTCCAGCTCCATCCGGTCGGCGGCCACGGCCGCGGCGGTGATCGCGTCGCCCAGCGCGAAGGCGTCGGCCGCCGCCGGAATCTTGACCACCAGCACCGCGTGCCGGCCGTGCCGTTCCCAGCCGCCAAGCTTCAGCCCGGCCGATGCCTGCAGCAGATGGTTGGCCACGTCCTCGGGGAACTCGCCCTGGGCCTCCAGCGCCGGCGACCAGACCTCCCGTACCCGGCTCGAGCCGAACTCCTCCACCAGTGAGCGCACGAACACCAGCTGGGTGCGGTCGCTGTCGGGCACTTCCATCAGCAGGCGATAGTCGCCGTCTTCGTCCACCTGGTACGTGTAGCCCAGGGTGTCCAGCAGCGGGGCGAGCGAAAGGTCAGGGGACTGGGCCGCCAGCGGCGGTGACAAGGCCAGCGCCGCCAGCAGGGCGGCAGGGCGCAGCGACAGGTTCATGGCGACTCCGGGACGTGCGGGAGATTGTCCGGTGCGCTGCCGCCGGCGTCCATGGCCGGGTCCGGGCGGGCACCGGAACGTATAATCCCGTCCATGCCCCGGACCCCCCGACACGAGCACGAACACGAGCACGGCACCCTGGTCGATCCGGGAAGGCCGGAGGTCGCCCCGCCGCCGATGTACCAGGTGATCCTGCTCAATGACGACTACACCCCGATGGATTTCGTGGTGGTGGTCCTGCAGCAGTTCTTCTCCCTGGACCTGGAACGCGCGACCCAGGTCATGCTGCACGTCCATACCCGCGGCCGGGGCGTCTGCGGCGTCTTCACGCGCGAAGTGGCCGAATCCAAGGTAGCCCAGGTCAACGAGTTCTCGCGCATGAACCAGCATCCGCTGTTGTGCACCATGGAGAAGGCCTGACGGCGGGGATACCCCGCCTGGCCGCCGGCCATCCGCCGGCTGAACACGGCGTTGCGTCGGCACGGTGGAATTGCCGGCGACAGGCCGCATATTGTTGCCATACCGCCGGAGCAAGCCATGTTCAGCAAAGACCTCGAACAGACCATCGGCCAGTGCTACAAGCGGGCGCGCGAGGCACGTCATGAGTTCATGACGGTCGAGCACCTGCTGCTGGCCCTGCTCGACAACCCGTCCGCCCAGGCCGTGCTGCGCGCATGTGGCGCCGATGCCGAGCGCCTGCGCGTGGACCTGGAACAGGCCATCGAGGCTTCGGTCTCCCGCCTGGCCGAGGACGATGGCCGCGACACCCAGCCGACCCTGGGCTTCCAGCGCGTCCTGCAGCGGGCCGTGTACCACGTGCAGTCCTCCGGCAAGAAGGAGGTCACCGGCGCCAACGTGCTGGTGGCGATCTTCGGCGAGAAGGATTCGCACGCGGTGTACTTCCTGACCCAGCAGGACGTGACCCGGCTGGACGTGGTCAATTACCTCTCCCATGGCATCGCCAAGCTTGGCGACGAGCCGGAGCCCGGCGCGCCGGCGCCGGAGGGCGAGCGCGCCGAGGGCGCGGAGGGCGAGGGCAAGGCCGACGCCCTGACCGAATACGCCACCAACCTCAATGACAGTGCCCGGGCCGGCAAGATCGACCCGCTGGTCGGTCGTGGCGAGGAGATCGAGCGCACCATCCAGGTGCTGTGCCGTCGCCGCAAGAACAACCCGCTGTACGTCGGCGAGGCCGGCGTCGGCAAGACCGCCATCGCCGAGGGCCTGGCGAAGCGCATCGTCGACGGCGAGGTGCCGGAGGTTTTGTCAGATGCGGTGATCTACTCGCTGGACCTGGGCGCGCTGGTGGCCGGGACCAAGTACCGCGGCGACTTCGAGAAGCGCCTGAAGGGCGTGCTGTCGGCGGTCAAGAAGATCCCCGGCGCGATCCTGTTCATCGACGAGATCCACACCATCATCGGCGCCGGCTCGGCCAGCGGCGGCACCATGGATGCCTCCAACCTGATCAAGCCGGCCCTGGCCTCGGGGGAGCTGCGCTGCATCGGCTCGACCACCTTCCAGGAATACCGAGGCATCTTCGAGAAGGACCGGGCGCTGGCCCGCCGCTTCCAGAAGATCGACATCGTCGAGCCGACCGTGGGCGAGGCCTACGAGATCCTGCAGGGGCTCAAGGGTCGCTACGAGGCCCACCATGGCGTGACCTACGCCGACGAGGCGATCCAGGCCGCGGTGGACCTTTCGGTCAAGCACATTGCCGACCGCCTGCTGCCGGACAAGGCCATTGACGTGATCGACGAGGCCGGCGCCCGCCAGCGCCTGCTGCCGGAAGACTCGCGCAAGGAGCTGATCGACGTCGAGGAAATCGAGACCATCGTGGCCAAGATGGCGCGCATCCCGGCCAAGCAGGTCACTGCCACCGACAAGGACGTGCTCCAGCACCTGGAGCGCAACCTGAAGATGGTGATCTTCGGCCAGGATCCGGCGATCGAGACCCTGGCCTCGGCGATCAAGCTGGCGCGCAGCGGCCTGGGCAACCCGGACAAGC
>JAEWAG010000153.1 GCA_023391775.1 Pseudomonadota bacterium
GCCCAGCCCCGCGCGCGCGCCCGCGCGCAGTGCCGCGTGCACATAGTCGGTGGCATGGCTGCACGCATCGCGCAGCGGCAGGCCGCGGGCGAGGTTGGCGGCGACCGCCGAGGCCAGGGTGCATCCGGTGCCATGGGCCTCGCCCTGCAGGCGCGGATGCGCGGTGCGCTGCTCGCCCTGGGAGTCGGCAAGGATGTCGACCACCTCGCCGGGTCCGGCCAGGTGCCCGCCCTTGAGCAGCACCGCCGGCGTGCCCAGGGCGCGCAGCGCGTCGGCCGCCTGCGACATCGCACCCAGGTCGGGAATCTTCCAGCCCAGCAGGAGTTCGGCTTCCGGCAGGTTGGGCGTCAGCACGGTGGCCAGCGGCAGCAGGCGCCGGCGCAGCGCATCCAGCGCCGCGCTCTCCAGAAGGCGCGCGCCGCTGGTGGCAACCATCACCGGATCGACCACCACGTGTGCCGGCCTGTGCCGCTCGAGCGCGCGTGCGACCGTTTCGATGACCTCGGCGCTGGCCAGCATGCCCAGCTTCACCGCGCCGATGCGGAAGTCCTCGAAGCAGGCATCGATCTGCGCGTCGAGGAAGTCCAGCGGCGGCACGTGCACGGCGGTGACGCCGCGGGTGTGCTGGGCGGTGAGCGCGGCGAGTGCGGAAAGGCCGTGGACGCCGTGTGCGGCGAAGGTCTTGAGGTCGGCCTGGATCCCAGCGCCACCTCCGGAGTCGGAGCCGGCGATGGTCAGGACGGAAATGGGTCGGGAGTCGTTGCGATTGGCCATGTGTCTATTCTGCCCTGCCACCCGCGCTGCTGGCTTCAGTCGGCCGGGCCATGGTCATCCCCGCGATCGCCGGCCGGGGTCCGCCGCCGTGGCAGGCGGGCCTGCCGATAGAGCACATAGCCGGTACCGGTCGCGCCGGTCAGCACAGCCGGCACCAGCAGGGCACGGTATCCGTACAGCTGGAACAGCCAGGTGCCGGCGATCGCGCCGCCGAGGAAGCCGGTGATCACCAGCGCGCTCAGCGACAGCTGGCGGACCTTCAGGGGCATGCCGCGCAGCAGGTGGCCCAGGCCGATGCCAAGGTCGGTGAACATGCCGGTCAGATGCGTGGTGCGCACCACCGCGCCGCTGTAGGTGGTGACCATCGCGTTCTGCAGGCCGCAGGCCATGGCCGCAAGCAGTGCCCCGGCCAGCTGCCCGCGTTCGAACATCAGTACGGCCGCCACCAGCAGCACGGCTTCCAGGAACAGTGCCACGCCATAGCGCGAGCCCAGGCGCAGGGTGGAATCCTGCACCACCAGGCCGCCGAGCATGGCACCGAGGCTGAAGGCGATCAGGACCGCCCACAGCTGCGCCACCGCGGGCCATTGGCCCCGGGCCAGGGCCGCGCCCAGCAGCGACGTGGTGCCGGTGACGTGGCTGACCGCCAGGTGTTCGAAGCCGAGCAGGCCGACGGCGTTGACCATCCCGGCAATGGATGCCAGCGCGATGGCCCCGACCCATACCCAGCGCGGCAGATACACGCCCATCAGCGGCACTTCCCGGCGGGTCGTCGCAGGAGGTGGCCGGCGACCGGCACGAAGCCTGCGGCGCGGCCGCGCCGGAAAGCGGCATTCCGTATCGGGTGCAGGCACGCAGGGCGGGCGCGTGGCAGGTGCATTGGCAGCACCGAAGTAAGGGCCAGCTGTCGATTATGCGCCGCGCCGCGGCAATGCGGGCCGGCGTGCCACCCGTGGCCGGGCGCACGCCGGCGTTGCTCAGAGCACTTCGGAGGCGAAATCGGCCAGGCGCGAGCGCTCGCCGCGACGCAGGGTGATGTGCGCGCTGTGCGGCCAGTTCTTGAAGCGGTCCACCGCGTAGGTCAGGCCCGAGGTGGTCTCGGTGAGGTAGGGCGTATCGATCTGCTCGACGTTGCCGAGGCAGACGATCTTGGTGCCCGGGCCGGCGCGGGTGATCAGGGTCTTCATCTGCTTGGGCGTGAGGTTCTGGGCCTCGTCCAGGATCAGGTAGCGCGACAGGAACGTGCGGCCACGCATGAAGTTCAGCGAGCGGATCTTGATCCGCGAGGCGAGCAGGTCGTTGGTTGCCGCGCGGCCCCAGGAGCCGCCCTCCTGGTTGTGGGTGAGCACTTCCAGGTTGTCGGTCAGCGCGCCCATCCACGGAGTCATCTTCTCCTCCTCGGTGCCGGGCAGGAAGCCGATGTCCTCGCCGACGCTCACGGTCGCGCGGGTCATGATGATTTCGCGGTAGCGCGGCTGGTCCATCGTCTGCGCAAGGCCGGCGGCGAGCGCGAGCAGCGTCTTGCCGGTGCCCGCGGTGCCCAGCAGGGTGACGAAGTCGATCTCCGGGTTCATCAGCGCGTTGAGCGCGAAGTTCTGCTCGCGGTTGCGCGCGGTGATGCCCCAGACCGCGTGCTGGCCGGGCCGGAAGTCGTCGACGATCTCCAGCACCGCGTGGCTGCCCTCGACCTTCGCCACCCGCAGCTCGACCTCGTCCTCGCCGGGCAGGTACAGGAACTGGTTGGGATACCAGTCCTCGTTCTCGGCCATCTCCACCTCGTAGCTCGTGCGGCCCCGCTCCGACCAGGAGCGCAGGTCCGCCGAGTGGCGCCGCCAGAAATCCTCCGGCAGCTCGGTGGCGCCGGTGAACAGCAGGCTGAAGTCATCCAGCGCGCGGGCGTTCTCGTAGTCCTCCGAGGCGATGCCGGCGATGGCCGCCTTGATCCGCAGGTTGATGTCCTTGGACACGAACACCACCGGGGTGTCCTCCGGCGTGACCTCCTTCAGCGCGAGGATCGCGCCGAGGATGGCGTTGTCCGGGATCACCGCGCCGAAGCTCTTGCCAGCCTCGAAGTGGCTGGTCTGGAAGCGCAGCACGCCGGCGGCATGGCGCCCGCGCAGCTGCACGCCGTTGGGCTGGGCCAGCGGGATGCCGTCGTCCAGGCGCTCAAGCCCCGCGGTCTCGACCAGGTCGTTGAGGAAGCGGCTGACCTGGCGCGCGTTGCGGCTGGCCTCGGAGGTGCCCTTCTTGCCGTTGTCCAGCTCCTCGATGACCTGCATCGGCAGGTAGATGTCGTGTTCCTCGAACTTGAACGGCGCGGTGGGGTCGTGCATCAGCACGTTGGTGTCCAGCACGTAGATGCGCTTGCCTCGGGTCATCGTGGCTTCCTGGTCGGAGGTGCGGGGCGGGGAACGGGGCCGCGGTGGGCGGATCCCGGACAGGGGCGAGCCGTCGCGGCCTGCGGGGCAGGGCGACGGGTGCGATGGACGGATGCGTGGGTCACTGGCCGGTTTCGGCCTTCAGTGCGTCGAGCACGGCCTGGGCATGGCCGGGAACCTTCACCCCGCGCCACTGGCGCGCGATGCGGTGGTCGGGCGCGATGAGGAAGGTGCTGCGCACCACGCCCATCACCTTGCGCCCGTACATGTTCTTCTCGTGGATAACGTCGAAGGCGCGGCAAAGTGCCTCGTCGCCATCGCTCACCAGCGGAAACGCGAAGCCCTGTTTCGCGCAGAAGTTGTCGTGGGACTTCACTGAGTCGCGCGACACGCCGAGCACGTCGGCGCCGAGCGCCTTGAACTGCGGCAGCAGTGCGTTGAAATCCAGGCCCTCGGTGGTGCAGCCGGGAGTGTTGTCCTTGGGGTAGAAGTACAGGACCACCCAGCGGCCGGCGTAGTCACCCAGGGTCGTGCCGGCGCCGCCGGAAAGGGCCAGCGGCAGCGACAGGGTCTGTGGGCTCAGTACGTCGGTGCTCATGCCGGATCCTCCAGGTCAGAACTTCATCGGATCCATGATCGCGTCCAGGTTCAGATGGTCGCAGAACTCGAGGAAGTCGTCGCGAAGGGCGGCGATGTGCATGTTCGCCGGCACGCCGATGGTCACCTGCGCCGAGAACATCTCCGCGCCGGTCTGCATCGCCCGGTAGCGGGTGCTCTGCAGGTTCTCGATGGTGATGCCCTGGCGGTCGAAGAAGTCCGCCAGCTGGAACAGGATGCCGGGCTTGTCGGCGGCCACCACTTCCACGATGTAGGGCAGCAGGTTGGACTGCACCTGCTTGGACGCGGTGCGGTACCAGTTGAGCTTCAGACCTTCCTCGCGCTCCAGCCGGCCCAGCATCGCCTCCAGCTTGGCCACCGCGTCCCACGAGCCCACCGCCAGCGCGGTCATCGACACGTCGCGGCCGACCGTGGACAGGCGTGCGTCCACCAGGTTGCAGCCGCTGTCGGCGATCCGCCGCGTCACCGGCAACAGCGGCGACTCCGGATGCGTCGTATAGGCGTTGATCAGGAGGTGGTTTTCGTTCGGCGAAGGCCGCTGGGGGGTGTCGGTCAAGGAGGCTTCCGCGGGGTTTTCACATGCAGGAAAGGCGCACCACCGTGGGCGCGCCGCCAGGCCAGCATACTTGCCGGTGCTTTCGCGCCGCAAGTATGATCGTGCCTCCTTCAGGCGGCCCGCCGCAATGCGCGAGCGCCGCAGAATCCAGAGCGAAACCGGCTTGCATCCCACCGGCCTCATCACCGCGCTAGCCACGCCGTTCGATGGCAATGGCGCAATCGATCTCGACGCCTGGCGCCGGCTGCTTGAATGGCAGCTGGCCGCGGGCGTGCAGGGCGTGGTCGTGGCCGGCTCCACCGGCGAAGCCTCCACGCTCGAGGACGGCGAGTACGACACCCTGCTGCGGACCGCGGTTGAAGTGGTGGCTGGCCGCTGCGACGTGATCGCCGGCACCGGCCTGTCCGGCACCGCCGCGACCATCGCCCGCACCCGGCGCGCGGCCGCGGCCGGCGTGGATGCAGCGCTGGTGGTGACCCCGCCCTATGTCCGTGCCACCCAGGCCGGACTGCTGGCGCATTACCGGGCTGTCGCCGACCAGGGCGGCCTGCCGGTGATCCTCTACAACGTGCCGGCGCGCACCGCCTGCGACCTGCTGCCGGAGACCGTGGTCCAGCTGGCTACCCACGACGGCATCGTCGCCATCAAGGAAGCGGTGGCCGACCCGGCGCGCATCGGCGTGCTGGTGGCGCTGTCCGGTCCGCGCTTCAGCGTGCTGGGCGGCGACGACGCCAGTGCGGCGCGGGCCATGCTGGCCGGAGCCGATGGCCTGGTCTCGGTCGGTTCCAACATCGCCCCGGCCAGCTACCGTCGCCTGTGCGACCTGGCCCGCGGCGGCGACGGCGAGACCACCCAGGGCTGGGACGCGCAGCTGGCGCCGCTGCACGCCTTCTGCGGGGTGGAGCCGAACCCGATCCCGGTCAAGGCGCTGCTGCAGGCCGCCGGCTATGGCCAGGGCCTGCGCCTGCCGCTGACCCCGCTTTCTGAACCACACCAGGCCGAGGCGGCGCGCATGTCCGCGCTGGCGGCCAGGCTTGAAGCACACTGCCGCGGCGAACCGATCGCGGCCTGACCAGACCTATCCGGAGAGCATTGCCGATGTCCCACTCCTCACGTGTTGTGCGTACTACCGCGGCCTTGCTGCTGGGCTTTACCGTGGTTGCCGCGCTGGGCGGCTGCAGCGTGTTCCGCAAGGGCGCGCGTGGCGACTACGCGCTGGCCCCGGACCAGCGTCCGCTGGAAGTTCCGCCGGACCTGACCCAGCCCGACACCTCCGGCGCGATGGCCATCCCCTCGGCTTCCACCGGTGCCCGCGCGCCGCTGGCGCAGGCCCCGGCGGCTTCGCCGAGCGGCTTCACCGCCTCCGGCGAGCGTGACCAGGTGTTCGAGCGCGTCGGTGCCGCGCTGGAAGGCATCAGCGGGCTGGAGATCGCCAGCCGCGCGCAGCTGCTGGGCAGCTATGACGTGACCTACCAGGGCGAGAGCTTCCTGGTGCGCGTGGCCGCCGTGCAGGGCGGTGCCTACGTGTCGGCGGTCGACCCGCGCGGCGTGGCCGCCACCGGCCCCGGTGCGGTGCAGGTGATCGCCACGCTGCAGGCTGAGCTGGCGCGCTGATACGCGCGTGATCGGCGGGCGCCGCCCTGGCGCCCGCGGTCGCAGGCCGCCCGGACCGGGGCGGAGAAATGCATCACGGATCGCAGTGCTCGTCTGGCGTCACGCCCCGGGACTGGATGGGGCTGAGCGTCGCCCATCGGCTGGGGTACGGCCATGACCACACACGGGTGCGGGTGCCCGCCCGCGCCGGGCAGGCGGCCGATCGCCCGGCGCCGGGTACGTGCTCCGGGGGTGGATCAGCGCTCGAGCAGGGGCAGCTTGCCCGGCTTGCCGTCCCACTCGGCGGCGTCGGGCAGCGGTTCCCTGCGCACGGTGATCACCGGCCAGTCGCGCGACAGCTCGGCGTTGAGGGCAACGAAACCCTCCTGGCCCGCGGGCACGTCATCTTCCGGATAGATCGCGTTGGCCGGGCACTCCGGCTCGCACAGGGTGCAGTCGATGCACTCGTCCGGGTCGATCACCAGGAAGTTCGGCCCTTCGTGGAAGCAGTCCACCGGGCACACCTCGACGCAGTCGGTGTACTTGCACTTGATGCAGTTCTCGGTGACGACGAAGGGCATGGGGTGGACCGGTCGAAGGCGTTGGGAAGCCAGCCATTCTAATCCAGCCGCCCCGGGTGCGTCGCCCCGCGGTCGGAGGTCAGCCGAAGCGGGTGCGGGAAAGGCGGTACATGCCGGCGGCGGCCAGGTCCTCGTGGTGGCGCTGTACGGCGAAGCCCTCGGCAGCCAGGGCGCGTGCATAGCGCTCCAGCAGGCTGTCGCTGCCGACCAGGTGCACCGTCGCGCCGCGGTCCAGCCGGGCCAGCGCCGGTGCCAGTTCGTGCCCCAGCAGCAGGCCGGACAGATAGGACGGCAGCGCCTGCGCGGCAAAGCGCTCGAACAGGGCGGCCGTGCGCACGCCGAACAGGTCCTGCAGCAGCCCGGTGCCGCGTCGCGCCTGGTCCAGTCCCGCATCAAAGGCCGCCTCGTCCAGGGGCGGTTCGGCCTGCGGCATGCACCGGGCGAGAATGCTGTGGCCGCGCAGCAGGCCGTACATCTCGCCGGTCAGCGCGGTGGAGATGGTGGTCACCCGGCCGTCCTCCACCTGCACCCACTTGCTGTGGGTGCCGGGCAGGCAGACGGTATGCGCGCCGGGACCGAGCGGGTCGAGCAGGCCGGCGATCTGGCTCTCCTCGCCGCGCATCACGTCCGCCGCGTCGGCGGTGTGGTCGGCCAGGCCAGGCACGCACCACACCTGGCGCGAGGCCAGTGCCGGTTCCTGCCGGGCCACCCCGCCCAGATCGACCATGCCTGCCGCCAAGGATCGGATGTCGGCGGGGCAGGGCAGGTAAGGCACCTCCACCCAGCCGCCGCGCGCGCCGACCATGCCGCACAGCACCAGCAGCGGGTCGTCCCAGCCGTCGACCACCGCGGCCAGCGCCTGCGTATGGCGGCCCTCGCAGGCGAGCGCGCCGCGGTCGCTGCCGCGTCGTTCCAGCACCTGCCCCGTCGGGTCCAGACGGTATGCGCGGAGCCGGCTGCCGCCCCAGTCGACGGCGATCAAGCAGGCAGCTCCACGCGGCTTTCGGGCAGGCCGAGGGGCGCTCCCAGCGCGACCGCATACAGGCCGCCAGAAGCGGGTGCGCGCTCGCGGGCGGCCGGGTCCAGCCCCTGCGGCGAGGTGATCACGTACAGCGTGTCCATGGCCGGGCCGCCGATGGCGCAGCACGACGGCTGCGGGACCGGCAGCTCGATGCGGCGCCGGCGGCTGCCATCGGCGCCGAAACAGGCCACGTGCGCCCCGTCCCAGCGGGCGTTCCAGAGCATGCCCTCGGCATCGATACAGGAGCCGTCCGGATAGCCGGTGGTGGCGTCGGCGGGCGCACGCACGCGTGGCGGGCCGACCCGGGCGGCAACCGGGTCGTAGTCGGCCTGCAGGATGGCGCCGTCGGTGGTGTCGCACCAGTGGAGGGTGAAGCCGTCGCGCGAGAAGCAGATCGAGTTTGGGATGCCCACGCCCGGCAGCGGCAGCCGGCGCAGGCCGTGTGCCGCGGAGTACTGGTACATCGCACCGGTCGGCGCATGGCCCGGGGTCTCGTTCATCGTGCCGAACACGAAATTGCCGTGGCGGTCGGCGCGGCCGTCGTTGCTGCGGTGGCCGGGTCCGGCGTGCGCGATGTCGGCCAGGTGCCGCAGCTGCAGCGGCGCGGGCGAGTCGGCATCGACCTCGGCGCGGTGCAGCGCACCGGCCAGCGCCAGCAGCACGGTATTGCCCGGCCCCAGGCCGATGCATCCGGGGCGGTCGGGGAGGACCCAGTGGCGGGTCAGCCCGTCGCCGGGGCGGTGCAGCCACAGGCGGCTGCCGTCGATGTCCACCCACAGCACGGCCTGGCGGCGTTCGCACCAGACCACGCCCTCGCCATGCGAACACTTCGAATCGACGACCAGGCGCGGACTGTTGTGCATGGGGCTCCTACCATTCGGCAATGCTGGCGTCGGCGTGGCGCCAGACGGGGTTGCGCCAGTCCGGGGGATTGGCGTGGGCGTGGCGCAGCCGTTCCTCGTCGACCTGGACACCCAGGCCCGGGCCCGGCAGCGCGCGGATGTCGCCATTGTCGCAGCGGAAGTCGTCCTTGTTGACCACGTAGTCCAGCAGGTCGGCGCCCTGGTTGTAGTGGATGCCGATGCTCTGCTCCTGCAACACCGCGTTGTGCGAGACGAAGTCCAGCTGCAGGCAGGCGGCCAGTGCCACCGGCCCCAGCGGGCAGTGCGGGGCGATGGCCACGTCGTAGGCCTCGGCCATCGCCGCGATCTTCAGGCACTCGGTGATGCCGCCGGCGTGCGACAGGTCCGGCTGCAGGATGGCCAGGCCCCCCGCCTCCAGCACCCGCTTGAACTCGAAGCGCGAATACATGCGCTCACCCGCCGCCAGCGGGATCGACGTGGCCGCGGCCAGGCGCGGGTAGTACTCGGCCTGCTCGGGCAGCACCGGCTCTTCGACGAACAGCGGCTTGAACGGCTCCAGCTCGCGCAGCAGCGCCCGGGCCATCGGCGCGCCGACCCGGCCGTGGAAGTCCACGCCGAAGTCCACGCTGTCGCCGAAGGCCTCGCGCACCGCTGCGACCTTGGCCACGGCCCGGTCCACCGCGCGCGGGCTGTCGACCAGCTTCATCTCCTCGGTGCCGTTGAACTTGAAGGTGTCAAAGCCCAGCTCGCGGTAGCCGCGGATCTGTTCGACCAGCTCGGCCGGCCGGTCGCCACCGGCCCAGCGATAGGTCTTCATGCGCTCGCGCACCCGGCCGCCGAGCAGCTCGTACACCGGCACGCCCAGGGCCTTGCCCTTGATGTCCCACAGGGCCTGGTCGATGCCGGCGATCGCGCTCATCAGGATCGGGCCACCGCGGTAGAAGCCGCCGCGGTACAGCGTCTGCCACAGGTCGTTGATGCGCGACGGATCCTTGCCGACCACGTACTCGCCCAGCTCGTGCACCGCGGCCTCGACGGTGCGCGCACGGCCTTCGACGACCGGCTCGCCCCAGCCGGTGACGCCCTCGTCGGTTTCCACCTTCAGGAACAGCCAGCGTGGTGCGGCATGGTAGGTGGTGAGGCGGGTGATCTTCATTGGGCGTGGTTCACGAGGGACTGGCGGAAGCGGCGTGCATGCATACGCGTGGTATCGGCCGCCTGGCCGGGTCGGTAAAGGTCGCTGCCGATGCCGGCGCCGGAACAGCCGGCGGCCAGCCACTGCGGGAGGTTGTCCGGGGTGATGCCGCCGACGGCGAAGACCGGCACCTCGACGGGCAGGACCGCGCGAAGGGCCTGGACATGGGCGGTGCCGTAGGTGGTAGCCGGGAACAGCTTGAGCATCCGGGCGCCGGCATCGATCGCGGCGAACGCCTCGCTGGCGGTGGCAAAGCCGGCCAGCACCTGCATCCCGGCATCGACCGCGTGGCGGATCAGTCGCGGGTTGGTGTTGGGGGTGACGATGAAGCGTGCGCCCAGTTCACCCAGCGCATCGACCTGGGCCGGGTGCAGGACGGTGCCGCCGCCGATCCAGGCCTGATCGCCGAAATCGCGCACGGCCTGGCCGATGCTGGTCCGCCAGTCCGGCGAGTTGAGCGGCACCTCGATGGCGTCGTATCCCTCCTCCAGCAGGACCTGGAGGTGGGCGGGCGCGTGCACGGGCTCGATGCCGCGCAGGAT
The DNA here is from genome assembly GCA_023391775.1 of Pseudomonadota bacterium. Lineage (GTDB taxonomy): Bacteria > Pseudomonadota > Gammaproteobacteria > Xanthomonadales > Xanthomonadaceae > Pseudoxanthomonas. Next base: position 10,122 of record JAEWAG010000153.1, read on the forward strand.
CGCCACCAGTGGCAGCCGGAACGGCACCGGGCGCGCGTTCATGGGCGGCCTCCGCGCGCGTGGCGGGCGAGCGGTGCGGCAGCGGCCGGGCAGGCCAGGTATCGGCTCAAGGCAGTCTCCGTGGGCGACGGGCGGGGCATGGAGGGGAAGAGTGCCCGACATACGTCACGGGCATAGCGTGACCGCAATGAGCTATGTTTGGAAATGAAATATCAGGTTCTACCTATTCCCATACTGCATGCCCAAGCCATGACCACGCCGCCGCCCACCTCGCACTGGGCCAACCCGGCTCGCCTCAAGACCCGCCACCTGATGCTGCTGCTGCACCTGGACGAGCAGGGCTCGGTGCTGCGAGCGGCCGAGGCGGCGCGGATGACCCAGCCGGCGGCCTCCAAACTTCTGGCCGAGATGGAAGGACTGCTGGGCGTGCCGCTGTTCGACCGCCACGCCCGCGGCGTGCAGCCGACCTTGTACGGGCAGGTGCTGATCCGTCGCGCGCGCAGCGCGTTGCTGGAGATCGGGCGCGCGCAGGAGGAAATCGCCGCCCTGCGCGACGGTCGCATGGGCCAGGCCTCGATCGGCACCGTGGTCAATCCCGGCACGAACCTGGTCCCGGCTGCGGTGGCGGCGATCAAGCGCGAGCACCCGGACATCCTGGTGCGGGTGGAGATGGACTACAGCCGGCCGCTGGTGGCGCGCCTGCTGGACGGGCAGCTGGACCTGGTGGTTGGCCGGATCATGGAACCGGCCGGCGGCAAGGACCTGGAGTTCGAGCCGCTGGCCGAGGAGCCGCATTCGGTGATCGTGCGCAGCGACCACCCGCTGGCCGGCCGCGAGGGTCTGGTCCATGCGGACCTGGCGCCCTATGGCTGGATCCTGCCGCCGCCGGACAGCGTGCTGCGCACGCGCTTGGACACCATGTTCCTCGAGCATGGCCTGCAGCCGCCGGCCAACGTCGTGGAGACCTCCTCGTTGCCGGTGACGGTGAACCTGCTGCGCGCCAGCGACCTGCTGACCGCGCTGCCGGCCGAAGCAGTGGCGCCGTACCTGGCCGCGCGGCAGCTGGCGGTGCTGCCGCTGGAGCTGGGCGTGGGCATGGAATCGTTCGGCATCATCCGGCGCCGCCACCTGTTGTCCCCAGCGGCGCAGCGGGTGCTGGACGCCCTTCGCGTCGCGGCGGCCTCTCTCTACCCGCAAACAGCGCGGGACCGGGATTGATCCCTGGGTTCGGCGGGCAGGGAGCCGCGTGCACGGGGGTCGCACAAGGTGCTTGACCGGCGTCACGTGGTAGCGTTAACGTCATATTCACGTACTTCCGCTGGAAGCAGAAGACGTGCCGGGTCCAACGCCCGGCAAATTGAAAAAATCAGGTATCTCTGGGAGGGGAACTGGATGTCGAAGTATATGAACCGTGCCGCCGGCCGCGGCGCGAAGTCGCGTCTGCACCTGCAGCCGTGCGCTCTTGCCATGGGTGTCGCCCTGGTCCTGGCCGGAACCGGCGTGCAGGCCCAGGAGTCCACCACCTCCGAGCAGGCTGTCGAGCTGGAGACCGTGCAGGTCACCGGCTTGCGTGGAAGCCTGATGCGCGCCCAGGACCTGAAGCAGGATGCCGAGCAGATCATTGACTCGGTGACCGCCCAGGACATCGGCGCCCTGCCGGACCGCAGCGTCACCGAGACCCTGAAGCGCGTCTCCGGCGTGACAGTCACCGGCTTCGCGGCGCGTGACGATACCGACCACTTCTCCGCCGAAGGCAGCGGCGTGATGATCCGCGGCCTGACCTTCGTCCGCGGCGAGCTCAACGGCCGCGACGTGTTCAGCGCCAACGGCGGCCGTGGCCTGAGCTTCGAGGAAGTGCCCGCCGAGCTGATGGCCGGCGTGGACGTGTACAAGAACCCCTCCGCCGAGATCATCGAGGGCGGCCTGGGTGGCACGGTGAACCTGCGCACCCGCAAGCCGTTCGACGAGCCGGGCCGCAAGATTTCCGGCAGCGTGGACTACAACTACGGCGACAAGGCCAAGGAAGCGCGTCCTTCGGCCTCGTTCCTGTTCTCCGACCGCTGGCAGACCGGCGTCGGCGAGATGGGCTTCCTGGCCAACATCTCCTACTCGGAGCTGGCGACCCAGTCCGATGGCATCCAGATCCAGCCGTACTCCCGCCGTGGCCGCACCCCGGCCGAGCAGCCGGAAGGCCTGCCCAACGGCGAGGGCTGGGTGTACGACTGGGAGCAGGAGGCGTGGGTGTCCTCGGACAGCCAGCGTGACCTGCTGCTGGAAGGCACCGATTTCGACCACGTGTTCGTCCCCGGTGGCGTGAACTGGCGCCGCACCGACTTCGACCGCAAGCGCCAGGGTGGTGCGTTCGCGTTCCAGTGGCGTCCCAGCGACAACACCGAGATCGTCACCCAGGTCATCACCTCCAAGTACGAGATGACCTGGCGCGAGCACTTCATGGAGTACGCCGGTGCCGGTGAGGCCAACAACACCGACAACTGGACCGGCGATCCGAACTACTACGGCAACGCCTATGACGGTGGCGACGGCCTGGCCGACCGCACCAACAAGCTCATCCCGATGCCGGGTACGCAGTTCACCTACGACCAGTACGGCCGCTTCCTGAAGGGCGCGATCCGCCTGGGCGGCTGGCGCGGCCAGCCGGGCGAAGAGGTCCCTTCGATGTACCAGGGCCCTGGCATCCAGTTCGCCGTGGGCAACCGCTTCAACCAGCAGAGTTCGCAGACCACCGACTGGTCGACCAGCTTCCGTCACTACATGACGGACAACCTGATCATGCGCGGCGACTTCCAGTACGTGAAGGCCAAGAGCGACCAGGTCGATATGTCGGTCCACACGTCGTCGCTGATCGAGGGCATCACCCTCGACCTGACCGGCAAGTACCCGTCGGTCACCCTGGACGATCCGAGCTACGCGCTGCAGAAGGAGAACTACTTCTGGCGCTCGGCCATGGACCACCTGGCCGACAACGAGGGTACCGAGCGCGCTGCGCGCCTGGACTTCGAGTACAACTTCGACAACAGCGACTGGCTGCGCATGGCCCGGTTCGGCGTGCGTCTGGCCGACCGCAGCTACACCAGCCTGTACACGACCTACAACTGGGGCGTGATCAGCGATGACTGGAACCGGATCGAGAACCCGGATCCGAGCCGTCCGCCGGTGGCGTGGCTGGACCAGTACTACGGCGACCAGGCCCAGCTGTACACCCTGAAGGACTTCTTCGGTGGCCGGGCCAACGTTCCCACCCAGTTCTGGGCGGCCAACGACGCGTTCGTGGACATCGCCAAGATCCGCGATTCGCTGGCGACCATCCCCGGCGCGCAGTGGCGTCCGATCGCCTACTCGCCGGATGCGATCAACACCCAGGACGAGCGTACCCAGGCGGCCTACGGCATCCTGTACTTCGAGAACTACGACCGCTTCGGCGCGCCGGTCGACGGCAACGTCGGCGTGCGCGTGGTCAAGACCAGCGTCGAGAGCGTCGGTGGCGGCCTGATGCCGGACATGACCACCGGCTACCTGGAGACGGTCGACCCGGCGGTGCGTGAGGCGTTCTACGGCCAGTACTTCGAAGACACCTCGCGCAGCTCCTACACCGACGTGCTGCCGAGCCTGAACGTCCGCGTGCGCTTCGACCACGGCCTGCAGTGGCGCTTCGCCGCGTCCACGGCGATCGCCCGTCCGGAGTTCCGCCTGATGCAGATCTGGATCACGCTGGGTGCCAGCGCGGCCGGCTGCTCGCAGGCGATCACCGACGGCCTGCGTGACGAGACCGACCTGTGCAGCTTCGATGACCTGAGCTACAGCGGCAGCGGCGGCAACCCGGACCTGAAGCCGATGCGGGCCAACCAGTTCGACACCGCGCTGGAGTGGTACTTCGGTCCGGCCAACATCGCGAACATCACGCTGTTCACCAAGGACGTGAAGGACTACTTCGCCACGTCGGTCGCTACCGAGGTGATCGACGGCCGCAACTACGTC
>JAEWAG010000158.1 GCA_023391775.1 Pseudomonadota bacterium
GCCCTGGCGTGACCGGCGGAGGCTGCCTTCCCCGCCGCTTGGCGCTACGCTGGCGCCTTCGACGGCGGGCCGCTTGCCGCACGCCGCCCCCGACCTCCTGCCGTGCCGCCGTGCCGCGCGGCGGCCGGCATGCTTCACCCTGGCACCAGCATGACTGCCTTCGACCGCGATTCCATCCGCGTTTTCCGTTTCGTCCGCTGCGGCCTTGATCCGGCCACCGGCGTGGCCGAGCTGGCCTACGCCTTCGACGACGGCCCGGAACTGGTGGAAACCGTCACCATCCCCGGGGCCCCGTTCGCGCTGGACGCCACCCGCGCCGCGGCGGTGGAGCAGGCCGTGCGCCTGCTGCACCTGATCGCCGGCGTGAGCTATTACAAGGCCGCCGTGCCGCCGGCCATCGCCATCGACGGCTATGCCATCGACCCGGCCACGGCGGAGCTGATGGAGCAGGTCTACCTCAACGGACTGGGCGAGTTCGCCTACCGCAATGGACTGGACCTGCACGGCCGCATCCGCTTCCCGCGTGATGGCGCTCCGAGCGCCGGGGCACCGGCGGCCGGGCTCCCGGCGCGCGCGCTGGTGGCCATTGGCGGCGGCAAGGACTCGCTGGTGAGCATCGAGGCGCTGCGTGCGGCCGGCGTGGACCAGACCGTGGCCTGGGTCGGCGGCTCGCAGCTGATCCGCACCTGCGCCGAGCGCACCGGGCTGCCGACGCTCAACATCGGCCGCGCGCTGGCGCCGGCGCTGTTCGAGATCAACCGCCAGGGCGCCTGGAACGGGCATATCCCGGTCACCGCGGTGAACTCGGCGATCCTGGTGCTGGCGGCGCTGCTGACCGGCGCCGACCAGGTGGTGTTCTCCAACGAGCGTTCCGCCAGCTATGGCAGCCTGATCCCGGGCACCGGCGAGGTGAACCACCAGTGGTCCAAGGGCTGGGCCTTCGAGCAGGCCTTTGGCGAACACGTGCGCCGCACGGTGGCTGCCGACCTGCATTACTACTCGCTGCTGCGCCCGCTGTCGGAGCTGGCGGTGGCGCGCCAGTTCGCGCGTACCGACCACTACGACGCGCACTTCTCCAGCTGCAACCGCAACTTCCACATTCTCGGCGAGAAGCCGGCACAGCGCTGGTGCGGGCTGTGCCCGAAGTGCCACTTCGTGTTCCTGGCGCTGGCCCCGTTCATGCCCAAGCCGCGCCTGGTCGGGATCTTCGGTCGCAACCTGCTGGATGACCCGGCGCAGGCGCCCGGCTACGACGCGCTGCTGGAGTTCCAGGACCACAAGCCGTTCGAGTGCGTGGGCGAGGGCCGTGAGTCACGGGCGGCGATGGAGCAGCTGGCCGCCCGTGCCGAGTGGCGCGAGGACGCGCTGGTGTCGCGCTACGTGCGCGAGATCCGGCCGCAGCTGGATCCGGCGGACCTGGCGCTGGCACCGCTGCTGCAGGCCGGCGGCGAGCATCGCGTCCCCGCAGCGCTGTGGGAGCGGGTGAGTGCACATTTCGCAGCTTGAGGGTCGGCGCGTCGCGCTGTGGGGCTGGGGGCGCGAGGGCCGGGCCGCGTGGCGGGCGATCCGCGCGCGCCTGCCCGGGCTGCCGCTGTCCCTGTTCTGCGACCGGGCCGAAGCGGCCGATGCCGCGGCCCTGGGTGATCCGCTGCTGAGTCCCGGGCTGCAGGCCACCGCCGAGGCGCTGGCCGCCTTCGACGTGGTGGTGAAGTCGCCCGGGATCAGCCCGTACCGGCCCGAGGCGGCGGCCGCCGCCGCGCAGGGCACCTGCCTTGTCGGCGGCACCGCGCTGTGGTTCGCCGGGCATGCGGACGCGCGCACGGTGTGCGTCACCGGGACCAAGGGCAAGAGCACCACCACCTCGATGCTGGCCCACCTGCTGCGCGCCGGCGGGCACCGCACCGCCCTGGCCGGCAACATCGGCCTGCCGCTGCTGGAGGTGCCCGAGGATCCGGCGCCGGAGCTCTGGGCGGTGGAACTGTCCAGCTACCAGACCGGCGACGTGGCCGCCAGCGGCGCCCGGCCGGAGGTGGCGGTGGTGCTGAACCTGTTCCCCGAGCACCTGGACTGGCACGGCAGCGAGGAGCGCTACGTGGCCGACAAGCTGGCCCTGGTCACCGCGGCGCGGCCACGCACGGTGGTGCTCAACGCGGCCGATCCGCGCCTCGCGGCACTGGAGCTGCCCGACAGCGAGGTGGTGTGGTTCAACCATCCCGAGGGCTGGCACCTGCGCGGCGAGGTGCTGTACCGCGGCGGCGAGGCGGTGCTGGACACCACGACCGTGCCGCTGCCCGGGCGGCACAACCGCGGCAACCTGTGCGCGGTGCTGGCGGCGATCGAGGCGCTGGGCATCGATGCCCGTCCGCTGGCCGCCGCGGCGCAGGACTTCCGCCCGCTGCCGCACCGGTTGCAATGGCTGGGCGAGCGGGACGGCGTGGGCTACGTCAACGTTTCGATCAGCACCACGCCGCACGCCAGCCTGGCGGCACTGGAATGCCATCGCGGCAGGCCGGTGGCGATCCTCCTGGGGGGGCACGACCGCGGCCTGGACTGGAGCGGGTTCGCCAGCCAGTTGCGCCAGGCGCCGCCGGTGGCGGTGGTGACCATGGGCGCCAACGGCGCCCGCATCCATGCGCTGCTGCAGGCCGATGCCGATGCGGGACTGTTCGCGCTGGAGGCGGCCGCGGACCTGGGCGATGCGGTGGCGCGCGCGCAGCGGCTGCTGGACGGGCCGGGGGTGGTGCTGCTGTCGCCGGGCGCGCCCAGCTACGGCCCCTATCGGGACTACACCGCGCGCGGCCGCGATTTCGCCCGGCTCGCCGGCTTCGACCCGGATGCCATCAGCGCCATCCCGGGCCTGGGCGTGGCCTGAGCCGGGGCCGCAGCTTCAGCCTTCCGCCGCAGCCGATGCGGAAAGGGCCGGTTTCCCGGCCCTTCGCACATCGGTATCAGTGGGTGCGCTCGACCGCGTAGCGGGCCAGCCCGCGTAGCGCGTCCAGCGCCTCGCTGTCCGGAAGTCCCTCCAGCGCGGCCTCGGCGGCCGCGGCGTAGTCCATCGCCCGCTTGCGGCTGTACTCCAGGCCGCCGGTGGCGTGGATGGCCGCCAGCACGTCGGGCATGGCCGAGGTGTCGCCGGCCTCGACGGCCTTGCGCAGGCGCTCGCGGGTGGCCGGGTCCGAATGGGCGATGGCGTGGATCAGGGGCAGGGTGGCCTTGCCCTCGGCCAGGTCGTCGCCCAGGTTCTTGCCCATGGTCGCCGCGTCGGCGGTGTAGTCCAGCACGTCGTCGGCGATCTGGAAGGCGTAGCCCAGGGCCATGCCGTAGTCGTACAGCGCCTGCTGGGTGTCGGCGTCGGCGCAGGAGGCCAGCGCGCCCAGGCGGGTGCCGGCGGCGAACAGCACCGCGGTCTTGCGCTCGATCACCCGCAGGTAGGCCGCCTCGTCTGTGTCCGGGTTGCGCACGTGCAGCAGCTGCAGCACCTCGCCCTCGGCGATGCGGTTGGTGGTGTCGGCCAGGACCTGCATCACCTCCATCCGGTCCAGCTCGACCATCAGCTGGAAGCTGCGCGAGTAGAGGAAGTCGCCGACCAGCACGCTGGCGGCATTGCCCCAGATGGCGTTGGCGGTGCTGCGGCCACGACGCAGGTCGGACTCGTCGACCACGTCGTCGTGCAGCAGGGTGGAGGTGTGGATGAACTCGATGATCGCCGCCAGCTGGTGGTGGTCGGCCGTGGTGCCCAGGCTGGTCGCGGTGGCCTGGCCGGCCAGCACCACCAGCATCGG
>JAEWAG010000222.1 GCA_023391775.1 Pseudomonadota bacterium
TCGCCGCCCAGCGCCTGCACCCGCTCGCGCATCCCCGACAGCCCGTTGCCGGGGCGGATGGCGCCGCCGCGACCATCGTCCTCCAAGCGCAGCTGGCCATGCTCGCCGTCCACCTCCAGGGCAACGCGCACGTGGCCGGCACGTGCATGGCGGTGGACGTTGGTCACCGCCTCGCGCAGGCACAGGGCCAGCGTGGTCTCCAGCTCCGGCGGCAGCATCGCCGCGTCATTGCGCAGCAGGTGCAGGCGGATGCCCTTGCCCTGCAGCAGCAGGCCCGCTGCGGCCAGCTCGGCGGCGAACTGCGCCGAGCGGATGCCGCTGACCGCCTTGCGCACCTGGGCCAGGGCCTGGCGGGCCACGCCGCCCAGCTCGTCGATCTCGCGCCGCGCCGCATCCGGGTCGCGCGACAGCAGCTTGCCGGCCAGGTCGGCCTTGAGCGCCACCAGCGACAGGGTATGGCCGAGCAGGTCGTGCAGGGCGCGGCCGATGCGCTCGCGCTCGGCGGTGGTGGCCAGGCGCCGCACCTGGTCCTGGGACAGCTGCAGCGCCTCCTCCTTGCCCTCGAGCATGCGCTGCAGCTGCACGATCAGGCCGACGGCCAGCGAGGTCGCCGGCATCCACACCATCGCAGACCAGGGATAGCCCACGCCGCGGGTGACCACCACGAACACCGCGTTGAGCGCCAGCAGCGACAGCGGATAGGACCACCAGCTGCGCCAGTGGGCCATGCCCAGGAAGATGCAGCCGAACATGAAGTAGCTCATGCCCGAGGGATACCAGGGCACCAGCACCAGGCACAGGACGACCATGCCCAGGGCGGGGATCGCCACGCGGCGCGCCGGCGCCACCAACCCGGCGGTGTACAGCGCCAGGAACAGCGGGTAGGAGACCAGGGTCAGCGTCCACCAGCGGCGGTCGTACCCGTCGGGGATGAACACCGGCACGATGAACACCCACATCGACCACAGCACGTGGATGGACTCCGACCACCACGGGCGGCCGCGGCGCAGGGCGCAGCCGGCCATGGAGTCGGGCGCCGGGTGCAACCAGCGGCGCAGGGTGGCCTCGCGGGCCGGTACGGAAGTGGACATCGCGATCTCCTTGGCGCTGCGCCGCGGGCCATGCCGGTCGCCGATGGTACGCCGCCGCAAGCGTGGAGCGCCGCGATGCCGGCTGGGAGTCCCGGCACCGCGGCGTGGCCGGGGCCACGGCGACAAGTCTCCGCGCGCGGGCCACCCGGTGCCATGCACGCCTGCCACCAACGACGGATGACAGCTGTCACTGGGCCGGCGGACGTGCCCGGCCCAAGCTTGCCACGCGCCGTCCATTCCCCCGCGGCCCGGCTCCATCACCCCGGGGAAGGGCTCCGCCACAAAGTGACTTCCGGCAACTCGCGCCGGCCATCCTTCTGGCGGACACTGCCCAGCGGCTACCTGCACGGAAACGCAATGAACGACTCTGCCGAACTGCTCAAGCAACTGCGCATCGAGCGCGAGCGCCCCGCCGCCTCGCCACCGCCTTCCCGCAGGCGGTTGTGGATCGCCGTGGCCATTGCGGTGGTGGTGCTGGCGGCGGCGCTGGCAGGATGGCGCCTGCTGCGCGGCGCGGACGCACCGGAAGTGGAAACCGCCGTGGCGGTGCCGTTGACCTCCGCCGCCGCCCCGGCCTCGGTGCTGGATGCCAGCGGCTATGTCGTGGCGCGGCGCATGGCCACGGTCTCGGCCAAGGTGACCGGGCGCGTGCAGGAAGTGCTGATCGAGGAAGGCATGCGGGTGGAGGCCGGCCAGGTACTGGCGCGCCTGGACCCGATCGATGCCGACGCCACCCGCAGCCTCGCCCTGTCGCAGCTGGCCGCCGCGCGCAGCCAGAGTGACAGCGTGCAGGCACAGCTTGTGGATGCGGAGGCCAATGCGCGCCGGCTGCAGCAGCTGGTCGACAGCCAGCTGGTGTCGCGCGCCCAGTACGAGCAGGCGGTGGCCCAGCGCGACAGCCTGCGCGCGCAGCTGGCCACCACCCGCCGCAACGCACAGGTGGCCGAGGAGCAGCTGCGCATCGCCGGCCATGGCGTGGACAACACCGTGGTGCGCGCGCCGTTCGCCGGGGTGGTGATCGCCAAGGCCGCGCAGCCGGGCGAGATCGTCTCGCCGCTGGCCACCGGCGGTTTCACCCGCACCGGCATCGGCACCATCGTGGACATGGATTCGCTGGAGGTGGAGGTCGAGGTCGGCGAGTCCTACATCGGCCGGGTGCAGCCGAAGATGCCGGTGGAGATCGTGCTCAACGCCTACCCGGACTGGCGCATCCCCGGCGAGGTGGTCGCGACCATCCCCGCCGCCGACCGCGGCAAGGCCACGGTCAAGGTACGCGTGTCGCTGAAGGAGAAGGACGCGCGCGTGGTGCCGGACATGGGCGTGCGCGTGAGCTTCCTGGAAGCCGCACCCGCGGCGGATGCGAAGGAGCAGCCCCGCGGCGTGCGCGTGCCTGCCGGCGCGATCACCGAGCGCGATGGCGAGCAGGTGGCGTTCGTGCTCGGCGACGACGACCGCGTCGCGCTGCAGCCGGTGCAGACCGGCGCCGGCCGCGGTGACGCGAAGGTGGTGCTGTCCGGCCTGGCCGCGGGCCAGACCGTCGTGCTGGACCCGCCGGACACCCTGGCCGACGGGGACCGCGTGCGCGTGGCCGAGGCCACGCCCTGATCCAAACCGACCCTCCCCGCGGAGCCGTGCTGATGAGATGGACTGTCGATCTCCTGCTGCTGGGCCTGGCATGCACGGTCCTGGCCGCACTGGCCACATGGGTCCTGCCCCTGGCCTTTCCGCTGGCGCTGTCCCTGGTGCTGGCCGGAGTGCTGGCGCGCGACTTCGTCGCCATCAGCGGCACGACGGCCCTCCCGGCGCGCACCGGTGCGGCCGCGACGGCCATTGGCGGCATCGCCCTGACCGCGCGCGCCGTTCGCCGGGGTGGTGATCGCCAAGGCCGCGCAGCCGGGCGAGATCGT